>JBAQUG010000055.1:0-5551 GCA_049297395.1 Victivallales bacterium
TTGGGGTCAGATACCTATAAGTATAGATATTTAACAGTGACACTGCGTTTGATTTTGGTAAATAATAGGGCTTATCGCAATAAATCAAAGGCATTTCCTTCCTCTAATATAAGTTATCCCGCTGGCATCATAGACCTTATATCTTTTCATGCCAATCTCTGATGCCGACGACATCAGCCAGTCGGATTCACCTACTGCCGCCGCCTCTGTCCAATATGCCTCTCGAACATGCGAAACACAATCCAGCTTTTCCTTCATGGTAGCATCATACCATTCTCGAAACCTTCTCTCGTCTTCGACACCCAGATACTTGACAAGAGTCTGCATGTTCACAATCCTGTAACGCTGCCTCTTTCCGTGGAATTTCCGCCATGCGCAGTGTTCCCATTCGGATGGATGCTCCACTGCACCAGCCCTGACCATGTTCAAGTCGATATAGAAAAGGCAGCGGCGCAAATGTTCTCCCGACTGAATTCTGGTTGAGAAAAAACGGTTCGTCCAGAAAGAACCTTCCCGCTCTTTAAGAATATTGAATTTCTGGGCAATCCCTCCATGAAGAAATTGAAGCGCAGCGGAAATCTCTTCTCCATGCCTGGCGGTAAGAAGAAGATGGACGTGGTTTGAGGTGACCATGTAGTCAAGGATATCAACCTTGAAACGTCTAGTAGCTTCAAAAAGCTTTTGCAGATAAATCTTCCGATGCTTCGCGAATTTCAGCAGAAAACGCCTTTCATGACAACGATGCGTCACATGATAGCAAGCCTTGTCTACCCAGCACCTTCTCCTTCTCGGCATCGCCTGACTCCCTATGTCTTAAATTAATATAAACCGCAATTAATATCGCTTTAACCTGACTTATTTCAAATTATTTTACCTATTTTACATTCATAATATTATACTTATATAAGTATCTGACCCCAATATCCAATTTCTCCTAAAAGGGAGAAAATCGCTTAAGTTGGGTGGCATTCAGTACGACCCCAATGCCCTACACCTCCTCTCACAATGCAGATGACCCCAAGTCCCATTCTGTTCGACACTGATTGCACACTAGTAAACGTCGTTCGTCTTTGCTTCGAGCCACATAATCCATTGGAATCTTTCCGCATCGAGGACATGGTGTGGTGAGGGACAGCTTCATTAAGTATCTCGCATTGGCATTGGTATGAGTAAAGATGAGAACAAGAAACAAAATAATTAGTCCCACTCCGAAGTATATTGCACCAAAGGGAGCCACCAATATATACAATATAAATGCCGCAAACAGCGCAGCAAAAAAATACAGAAATCCCTGCACTACAAACAAACGCATTTTTTGAGTCATTAAGCGCCTCTCGAAGCCTTCCTGGGCTGCATCGCAATGTCCAACGGTTAAATTAATCCCTCGTCTGGCAAATCCAATCTTCCGATTTAAGAAGCTGAAAAAACCAACCTCCCGTCCAATCAAAATGATCCACACAACGACAAAGAATAAAACAGAAATAATCTTGATGAGCTTCATATGAATGTATCTCCCTTTGCCTATCGGAACTTAACGTTATAATCCGGCAGTAATTGCGTGCTCGATGAAAACCCAATTGTCGCGCTCGCTTTTGATCCTTTAGGCCCACCCTCGCCGAGAGGGTTATATCCAACCGAGATCCCCCAATAACTCGTTCCTCCATAAGCCCAGAATACGGTTAGGCTCAATTTAGTGAACCGCTTCGCGTTTTTTTCAACAATTACCTCTTGCTTGAGATTTTCGAGTTGTGCTATCTGATCGCGAGGAAGGTCCCACCAACCTGATCCAGGAGGCGTTGGGATAGGTGTTGTAGCAAGAACATTTGATGCTAATTGTTTGGATAATAAATCAAGGAATTTCTGCGGGATCCGCGAGCCACTAAATGTCACCGACCAGCTGGGTAAGTACTCATACGTTTCTGAATTTGGACAACCCCAGACCGCTCCAGCATAGAAAGTGAGACCTCCCGATGCTCCTGTCTGTCCAATTCCGAGTCCGGCACCAGGATTATCGAACATAGCCGAGTTGCCATTGTGTAGAGAAATTAATGTCTCAACTGCATATGAACCTGAAACAGCCACCCCATACCTTCCAACCGATCCTGAAAGCGACGCTCCCACCATAAGTGCATCAGCACCCTCGCCATTGTAATTGTAGATTTGACGAGGAATGATACTTTCACCAACCTCTTGGTAAACTTTCGCCAAAACCGGACTTGCGAGAGTATCCACGATTATCGAGATGAATGTTGAGACCATAAATTCAACAAGCGTAAACTGCCCACTTGGATCTACCCCATTAATTGGATCTCCGCCACAATAAGCATATTTGTGCAGTGATTGAGGATCGTTGTTATTCCCTGCAAACGGATCCAATGCATTGAACCTCCCCGTGTTCTGGTCGTAGAACCTCGCTCTCAAATACTGCATTTGCAACTCGGTGTCGAACTGCTCCCCTGAATAGAGCATGTCGGTTTCGGCTGGCGAAGTGACATTCGGATTCCCCGGAACGGCTATCCCATATGCATCCCCGATGCCCTGCGGGATCGGGGTAAACTCCATCATAACGCCATAGGCGTCAAAGGCATAGCGGGAAGTGACCGCTCCAGAATTGTCTGTCAGCATCCTTGTGCTGCCATGCCCATCATAGACAAAATGCCGGACACCTGCACCAGACGACTGGCTCAGCACGTCATCTCCAATCACGTAAGACTTCACCAATGAGCTATTGTTCGTCTCCTCCAGTATCTGGGCGTAGCCCGTGTGATTGTATGAATCAATCAGGAAGTTCCTGCTATTGGAAATGCCATTGACGGTCGAATCCGCCTTGACACGGATTCCGGCATGATTGTACGCGTAGCTTGCGGAGATATTGACCGTCTGGCTGTTTTCAACGCGCTGGATTATTGCGCCGACCATTTGGTTGCGGGCGTTGTAGGTGTAAGAATGGCTTTCCGCGCCATTCTTACTTATCAGGGAGCCATTCGGATCGTAAGAATAGGAAGTCTGGCCGGTGAGAGAGTTATTTTCGGTTAGGAGTTGGTCGTTGGCATTATGAGAATAGGAAATAGTCACAGGCAAGATGCCTGTGTTACATTTCTGGAGTCGGTTGCCGACTAAATCATAGGAATAAGAATTGGAATAATTCAGAGCGGGAAGATCGGAAGTTGAAGCCTCCTGGGTCAGCCTGTTGAGCCTGTCGTATGTGAAGGAAATATCGGTATTCGCGTATTGATTCCCGGTCTCTAGCCTTTCCTCATGCACTCCAGTGCGCCTGCCGTTGGGAGCAAGCGTATAGGTGAAACCGGCGAGAAGAGTGTCCGCAGCGTTAAAGTGCGAAACACTTTTCAGACGATTCAGGTTGTCATAAGCGTATTCTGTAAGGACTCCATTAGGAAGCTCCATTGCGGATCTGCTGCCGACTTTTGTATAGCTGTAGGCGGTCACTTCGGGTGAGGACAGCGCAATTCCGTTGCGCTTGTTCACCGTCACGCTGGCGAGTCTGCCTAAAGTGTCATACGCATAGGACACATCGCTATTCGCCGTGTAGGTGCGGATCTTCCTGCCGGTGGTGGCTTCGTATTCGTAATTTATCGTGCCTTCGGGAGATGCAACAGATGTCAAGCGACCGTATGAATCGTAAGAGTATTCGGTGGTCTGTAATCCGTGGTCAGCGGAGAGCGTAGAAGAGGACATACGGCCAAGCGTATCGTAAGAATAGGAGAGCGTCACCGGCAGTGCGCCGGTGCTCATCTGCGACTGGAGTCTACCAAAATTGTCATAAGAAAATTCCGTAGTCTGCCCTTTGAAGTCGGTCTTCAAAGAAAGCTGACCGAGGTTATTGTAGGACTGGCTTTCGGTCTGGCCCATAGGGAGCTTCCGCGTCAGCTGTCTGCCGAGGGCATCATAAGAAAATGCAGTCTGACGGCCTTTTGGATCGGCAATCGAGGACAAGCGTCCGTATTGATCGTAGGAATAGCTGTATACCGGATTAACAGGATTGTTCCCGGACTCCGGATCCGCAACTGATGGCAGTGCGACATTCGCAAGCCTTCCCGCATTGTCGTAAGAATAATTTTTCGTGATGCCGGACTGATCGGTCTCAGGACGAATGAAATGGAAGCCTTCGCGTGAGAGGGCTTCGTAATATTCCGAATCTAATATCCTACATCCCATCTTTCACTTCCTGTTTCCAAATCCTGTTAACTGGAACTCCGCCGACTGCACGACTTGTCACGCCAACGGCGTGAGTTTTATCGCTCTCATCCGTAGTCAAAGGTGGGAGCATGACCCCATCTTCCCCCACTACAGCATGACCCCATCCGCTCTCTTTTCAACGCCATGGCAATAACTCTTCTTTATCTGTAACTACAGCACGGCATCGAGATTCTAGAAATAATTTAAAAAAAACACAGTATATAACAAACACTCCAAAAACATAGAATAAATATTTTTCAATAAATATTTTATTGCCTAAAGCCATTATGTACTCAGGAGAACCTTGCCTCACGTTTTCCTTACCAACAACATATTCGGTATTTTTTGGATTATATTTTGGCTCACCATAAATAGTTAAAGTTATCAGGATGTAAAACATAATGAGTCCCATTCCCAAAATGAACAGATAATTCATTAATAATAGTGATTTTGCAACTCTTGTATTCATAAAATTACTCCTTGTTCTATTCGATCAGTTTATTTAATACTTCCCCAATATTTCCAGAGTCTTCCAATGTTGAAGGATTAATGTGGTCGTGAAAATATTGGCTTATTGAAGATTCCTTCAGATAAGAGTAAGTAAGAGATGTCGAATATCCCCATTCTTTTGCATAATTGACACTCGCAAATGAATCAAATAATTGTATTCCAAAAGCACGTGTGCCATCATTATTTTTAGACCAATTAGACCATACTGAAACACCAAGACCTCGTCCCCCCATCGCCTTGGCAAGCCAATTTCTAGTATTTTGAATTAATGTTGGCAAACCTTTCTTTAGAGGAAATGTATATAATTCAGAAAATGATGATCCGAAGCCAGCATTAGACGAAAGAGAATAACCAGTTAATACTGATTCGTCATCAACGTTAAATGCAGCGCCTACGCTTACAAAAACACCTCTGCTGAAGGTGCCGCTTGATCCAAAGAAGTAGCCATATTCATACCAACGCTTTTGTGAAACAACATATGCCAACATTAATCCAGTTCCAGCTCCTAGGCCAACACCGGCACCTTTTTTAAGAGAAAACTCTCCGCTGACTGTAACTAAAAATGCATCGTACAACCTATTATCTTTTTGCTTGTATGTACTCATAGCGCCATAAATGTTAGAGGCGTTGACAGCGGTTATCAATCCTAACATCAAATAAGACATAATTGCTACTGCTACGTTCATATCTGCAAGTGACATCTCCCCGCTTGGATCAATATTGTTCGCCGGGTCTGAATGGCTGTGCGCCCAACTTGATTATGATACATTCTGCCCCCATAAATCTGGTAACACTTTTCCATTTCTTGCCACGGTGATGTGGCCGTTTACGAGTAACCAGGTTT
>JBAQUG010000056.1:0-7615 GCA_049297395.1 Victivallales bacterium
CCATTTTGTTGACGTCAACAAAATGGTCGACCTTGTAAAGAAAGGAAACTAAATATGGCAAAAAAACAAAAAACTACGATTACCGTTCAAGGTACGCCGATGACTAGGGAAAAGAATAAGTCGTTGCCCTCGAATAACGAGGTTTCCATCGTTCGTTCTTCGGCCGCTGAATACCTGACCTTTGTCGCCTCCGGCGGCAGTTCGGAATCGAGCTTGGAGATGCGTTATGAGGATGAGAATATCTGGTTGACGCAGAAACTGATGGCTGCGCTTTATGATGTTTCGGTTCCCGCCATCAACCAGCACCTGAGACGTGTCTTTGCCGACAATGAACTGGAAGAATCGGCAGTTGTTAAGCAATACTTAATAACTGCCGAAGACGGGAAAAACTACCAGGTCAAGCACTACAACCTGCAAGCCATCATCGCCGTAGGTTTCAAAATAGAGAACGAACGCGCCGTGCAGTTCCGCAAATGGGCCAATCGGATTGTCAAAGACTATACGATCCAGGGATGGACAATGGATGTGGAACGCCTCAAGCATGGCGGAAATCTGACGGATGAATTTTTCGAGCGTCAATTGGAAAAAATCCGGGAGATCCGGCTCTCCGAGCGCAAGTTTTACCAGAAAATAACCGACATTTATGCGACCGCATTGGACTATGAGCCCTCGGCGACCGCGACGAAACGCTTTTTCGCCGCAGTGCAAAATAAGATGCACTATGCCGTTCACGGTCAGACGGCTGCGGAAACCATCGTAAAACGCGCCGATCACACGAAAGAAAATATGGGGCTGACCAGTTGGGAAGGCGCGCCTAAAGATAAAATCAGCAAGTGCGATGTCTCCATTGCCAAGAACTATCTCTCCGGCTTTGAGCTGCAACAAATGCAACGGATTGTCTCCGCTTACTTGGACATGGCGGAGCTGCAGGCCATGCGCCACATCCCCATGACCATGGCGGACTGGGAGCAACGGTTGAGTGGCTTCCTGAAACTTTGGGATCGGGAAATTCTGCAGGATGCCGGTAAAGTCACTGCGGAACTGGCCAAAGCCCACGCCGAAAGCGAGTTCGAGAAATACCGCATCGTCCAGGATCGCCTCTTCGAATCGGATTTCGACCGCCTGATCAAGCAACTGCCGAAAAAGGACGGAAGTGATGAATAGTTTTGCAATCCAAAGCATCCTGTTTATTTTTTCTAAACCCATCGAATTCGATGGGTTAAAAAAAAATGCGGGATTCATCCGCATGGGTCTGTTCCAATCTGACCGCCTTGTCCGCCTGAATCAAATCGCCATCCGCCAGATAAAGACACTGACAGACAAGGACACGGCAAAGAAGTTGGATTTCAATCGGGAATCAGAATCCCACTCCAAGAGACAGGAAGCTAAGAAATCACGCGAGAATAAAGGCGGTGGAGAATGAAGCGTGTAACGCTAGGAGATATAGCATCTATTTCATCTGGGGGCACCCCGGATCGGAAAAGACCTGAGTATTGGGGTGGGAACGTGCCATGGGTAAAAACTGGGGAGATCCAATTCAGCACCATTTTAAACACAGAGGAAAAGATCACGGATGTAGGTCTACAAGAATCATCAACGAAATTATTTCCTGCAGGAACAATATTAATGGCAATGTATGGTCAAGGAAAGACGCGTGGCCAAGTTGCTCTTCTTGGCATCGAGGCCGCCATTAATCAGGCCTGTGCAGCGATCACCCCTCAGGATATCGATGATTCGAAGTACTTGTTTCAATACTTGGCATACCAGTATGTAAACATCCGACGATTGAGCAACTCCGGAAGCCAAGAGAACCTGAATGCCGAGTTGATCCGTTCGATCCCAATTTATTACCCATCCAAAGATAGTCGTTGTAAGATCGCGGATATTCTCACCACCTGGGATGATGCCTTGGAGAAACTCGACTCCCTGATCGCCTCCAAGGAACGTCGCAAGAAGGCTCTTATGCAGCAGCTCCTTGCTCGTTCCTCCGCTCGGACCTGCAAAGGACACGCTCTACATAGATTTGGTGACTTGGTTGAACGAGTTACGCGACGGAATGTGAACGGAGATCTGAATGTCCTGACGATTTCCGCGCAAGATGGCTTGGTAAACCAGCAAGATTACTTCAACCGTAACGTTTCAGGAGCAGATCTCTCAAGCTATTACCTCTTGAAGCATGGTGAATTTGCTTATAACAGGAGCTCATCTAAAGGTTATCCATACGGAGCTCTCAAACGATTGGACAAGTATACAACTGGAGTTGTCTCTACGTTATATCTTTGTTTTGCCCTAAAGAAAAATGCGCATGTGCTATCGAACTATCTTTGCCACTATTTTGAGGACGGTTGCCTGAATGCTGGCCTGCGAACCATCGCCAAGGAAGGAGCTCGGGCGCATGGCCTATTAAATGTCACTGCCGATGAATTCTTTGATCTTGATGTCTTTCTGCCTTCGCTTGAAGAACAACGCCAGATCGCCAACATCCTCGACACCTGTAACGAGGAACTCCGGCTCCTCCGCGCCCAGCGTACCGCCATCGATCAGCAGAAACGAGGCCTGATGCAGAAACTATTGACGGGGAAAGTGGGGGATGAAGAGGGAGAAGAAGGGCATGAAAACACGGACAAACAAAGACAGACACGGACGGAGGGGATGACAATGACAGATACGGGGCCAATACGGGAGATGATCTGCCGCCAAGCAGCACCGGTGTCAGCATTCATTCATGTCCTTGTTGGTCGGTGTCTGTCAGTGTCGTGTGTGGAGCGTGGGAGGATAAAACAGCATGAGCGGGAATGAAGGTCTTTTGCCGAAGCATGGCGGGTACAAGAATCTGCTTTCGTATCAGTTGGCGGATTTGATCTTTGATGTGACGGTATTGTTTTGTGAGAAATATATTCCGTTTTCGGATCGTACGCACGACCAGATGGTGCAATCAGGGCGTTCCGGATTCCAGAATATCGCGGAAGGATCGGTTGATTCGGGTATTTCCAAGAAGAGCGAGATCAAACTCACCGGAATCGCCATCGGGTGTATGGACGAATTGGCTAAGGATTACAGGAAATATCTCCAGAAGAGGAAGCTGGAGGAGTGGCCGCCCCAGCATCCAGCGCTGATGGATCTCAAGGGACGGCATGTAAAGACGCTAGAAGACTTCCGTGGCTGGGTAAAGGATGTCTGGGAAAAATCAGGAAAGACTTTGCCACCGGACCAGATTGCGGCGAATGGTGCATTGTCGCTGTTGAATCTTGCCCTTTTCCTGACACGGCGGCAGTTGTCGGCGCTGGAGAAGAAGTTTCTTGAGGAAGGCGGGATTTCAGAGAGGATGTACAGGATGCGGAAAGAGGAGAGGGAGAAAAATGAGAAGTAAAGAGAAACACAGACAAACACGGACGGACACGGACGGAAATGAACCGGCTGACGCTTGGACTGGCAGCGGGATGGTGCCAAGTTTCCAGGAATCCCATATCAGCCAGATTCCTGCCATACGGCTGTTACAGCAGCTCGGATACTCTTACCTGAGCTCGGAGGAGGTTTATGTAGAGAGGCGTACTAAGCTCCGCTATGTCCTGCTGGAGTCCGTGCTTGCCAAGCAATTGAAGCGCCTGAACACGATCTCGTTCAAGGGTCAATCCATGCCATTCTCGGATGATAACATTGCCAAGGCAATTGAAGCTCTGCGTGAAGTGCCGTTTGACGGATTGGTGCGAACAAGTGAGAAGGTCTATGACTTGCTGACCCTAGGCAAGAGCCTGGATCAGACAATTGACGGAGTGACCAAAGGATTCACTCTGCGCTATATCGACTGGCTCAATCCCAGAAACAACGTCTTCCATGTGACTGCGGAATTTGAAGTTGAACGCACCGGAAGCCGGGAGACAAGACGTCCGGACATTGTGTGCTTTGTCAATGGCATTCCGTTCATTGTGATCGAATGCAAGCGTCCAGAGGAGAAGCATTCTTTGGAGCAGGCCATCAAGCAATCCATCCGCAATTGGCAGAATGATGAGATCCCGTCCCTGTTTCTTTATACTCAGCTAGGAATGTCACTGAATAAGAATGAGGGTAGTTATGCCACCACCGGCACGCCTATCAAGTTCTGGGCGAAGTGGCGTGAAATGCGCGATGTGGAAATTGAAATACATGCGGTCATTAATGGTCCTGTGCGCCTTGAAGAGCATGAGAAATTGTTCAAGGGCGTTTTCGCTTATGCCAAACAGTATTTTGAGGAATTGGCCGCTCAGGATCGCAAACTGACCGGACAGGATCGGCTGATCTGGGCGTTGTGCCGTCCGGAACGGTTGATTGAGATTGCCCGGCAGTTTGTACTATATGATGAGGGTGGCGCAGTAAAGAAGGTGGCACGGTATCAGCAATATTTCGCCATCCGCAAGACCTTGGAACGGGTTCGCCAGCGTGATACGGAAGGTCGTCGAAAGGGTGGTGTAATCTGGCAAACCCAGGGTTCGGGCAAGTCATTGGTTATGGTGCTACTGGGCAAGGCATTGGCACTAGACGGCCAGATCAAGAATCCACGGATCGTAATCGTTACTGACCGTGTCGACCTGGACGAACAGATTTGGAAGACATTTCACCTATGCGGCAAAGAGCCGCGCATGGCCAAGACCGGGAAACATCTGCAGGAACTACTGCTGGACGACCGCGTATCTGTGATCACTACGGTTCTCGACAAGTTCCGGGCGGCGGCCAATGCCTCAGACAGCTTTAAGAACGACAGTGATAATATCTTCGTCCTAGTTGACGAAAGCCACCGTAGCCAGTATGGAGAGGCAAACATCCGCATGCGAAAATCGCTGCCGAACGCATGTTTCATCGGATTTACCGGCACTCCTCTGATGAAGAAGGAGAAGAACACGGCACGGTCATTTGGAGGATTCATAGAGCCGGCCTACACAATCCGCGACGCGGTTGCCGATGCGGCAGTGGTTCCTCTTCTATATGAAGGCCGTCATGTGATGCAGAACGTGAACCAGAAGGCCGTGGATCTGATGTTCGAGACTATGTGCCAGGGGTTGACCCCCGAGCAGAAGACCGACCTGAAACGGAAATTCGCGTCATGCGACGAACTCAACCGCCTGGAAAGCCGCCTGTACTTGATTGCCTGGGATATTTCATGCCACTTCTCGACTCAGTGGGCTGGAACTGGGTTCAAGGCGCAACTGACAGCTTCCGGCAAGAAGGAGGCGCTGATCCTGAAGCGTTTCTTCGACCAGTTCGGGAAGGTAACCAGCGAAGTGCTTATTTCAGGTCCCCAGGAGATCGAGGGCAATGACGGGACCATGTTTATCAAGGAAGAGAGCGTAGAGATATTTTGGAAAACAATGATGGATAAGTATGGAACAGAGAAGGCGTACAACCGGCAAATCATCAATGCCTTCAAGAACGCCGACACTCCGGAAATAATCATCGTGGTTGACAAGTTGCTCACTGGTTTCGATGCGCCGCGCAATGTGGAGCTATATATAGTGCGCAACCTGAAAGAGCACACCCTGCTTCAGGCCATCGCCCGCGTGAACCGCCTGTATGCCGGCAAGGATTTCGGCTATATCATTGACTACTATGGCGTGGTCACGCAGTTGCATGAAGCATTGGAGTTATATACTGCCCTGGAAGGGAAATTCGACAAGGAGGATCTGGATGATACTCTGACTGACCTGTCAGAAGAACTCAAAGGACTGCCGAAATTGCACGATGCGCTGTGGGATCTGTTCCGGGATGTCACGAACAAGAAGGATGAGGAATCCTTTGAGCTCGCACTGGAGAAGCCGGAGAAGCGCGAGGCTTTCTATACCAATCTTTCAAAATTCTGCCGTGCACTGAGAATGGGGCTGTCCAGCATTCATTGGGTGACTGCCACCCCTGATGACATATCTTCTCGCTATAAACGGGATGCTCTATTCTTCCAAAAGCTGCGTGCCTCAGTGAAAACCAGGTATGCCGAGGAGATTGATTACAGGGATTACGAGGCGCAAATCCAGAAGATGCTGGCAACCTATGTGCAGGCCGATGAGATCATCAAGGTCGTGGATCCTGTGAACATATTCGAGCGCCAGGCCTTCGAGAAGGAAGTCGAGAAGGCGCAATCCCCCAGGGCGAGGGCCGACATCATTGCAAACCGCACCAAGAAGACGATCACCGAGAAGATGGAGGAGGATCCGTTCTTCTACCGGAAATTCTCAGTGCTGCTGGAACTGACGATTGCCGATTACAAGCAACAGCGTATTACCGAAGCCCAATATCTGTCAAAGGTGAAGGAAATTATGGAAAGCGTACGTGACCGCCGTAAGTCAAACCTGCCGTCCGAGCTCGATGGAAACGACTTCGCCCAGGCTCTCTACGGGGCTGTTTCAGAGAGACTTCCTGCTTCCCCTGGACAAATTTTGCGGGAGGATCAGGCTCCATACGGCTCCGACGTGCAATCAGGAACCTCAGAGCTTGAGAAGATTCGCGCGGAGATGAGCCTAAGGCTGGAGGAGATTATCCGGAATGAGGCTGTCGTACGCTGGCGGGACAATCCTGATGCCCAGAACCGAATGCGCAATCAGATGGACGATTTCCTGTTTGAGCTTCAGAAAACTCGGGGAGTCACCCTTACACTCGAACAAATGGACTCCCTGATTGAATCCTGTCTTAGTATTGCCCGTAACCGCCCAAATGATGTTTAAATGGAAAGTATCACAACAACCATCGGACGCTGTTCAATCAAACGATCCTCCAGACGCACGCTTGCAATCAGCGTGTTACCGAGTGGAACGGTTGAGGTTATTGCCCCCTTGAAAGCCACTCCGTCTGAAATACAGAAGAAAATAGAAAAGCGCGCCGCCTGGATCAATCGCCAGCGCCGTTATTTCGCTAACCTTCATGCCGAACGTCCGGAGCGGAGGTACTGCACCGGAGCAACTCATCGTTACATGGGCCGGCAATATCGTCTGAAAGTAACAAAGGCGGACAAACCGTCTGTTAAATTAAAAGGTGCCTATCTGCATATCGCTTCCCCATCAACTTCCGGCAAATCCGTCTCCGCATTGCTTGCGGACTGGATGCGGGAAAAGGCAAGGGATCAGTTCGGGCACAGGCTGGAAAAATGGAGTTCGTGGTGCGCTAAACATAATCTGCCGAAGCCCAAACTACATTTGCTCAGTATGCTCAAGCGATGGGGCAGCACCCGCGCAAATGGATGCATTTTCCTGAATCCAGAACTGGTGCGCGCGCCATCCCCATGCATAGACTATGTGATAGTTCATGAAGCCTGCCATATCAAACATCCGCAGCATGACAGATGGTTTTATGCCGAACTTGAGAGACTTTGCCCGAAGTGGAAATATCTCAAACTGCGTCTGGAGAAGTCAGAGTTATGATCCACCATTTTCGTCATTAGTCGTACATTTCATACCGTCTATTCAACAAACTTCAATGTTGTATTTTTTCCGGAGCAGGATAGCAGGTCGCGCAATTAGTACCGTTTTCAGGCAGCTAACCAATCAAATTGTCCTAGATACTCTCGGCGGAAATCCTTCCGCACGAGATTATCTGTCAAAGATTGCGCTGTGTATGGTTCGCGCCTGCGTTGAATGGCAGGCCGCAAGTATTAGGC
>JBAQUG010000057.1:0-3279 GCA_049297395.1 Victivallales bacterium
ACGATAGTGAATATGGCCTGTGCGGAATAGTAGAACAGGCTCCACGTCTCCATGTATATCAGTGCCTTTCGCTCACGGGAAGTGAGATCTTGAAGGTCGAGCCTTCCCCAATCTTGCTGTCAAGGGAAAGCGCACCGCCATATTTCTTGACAGTGTCCATGCAGGAGTGGAGGCCGTAGCCTCTCGAAACCTTGTTCTTGTCCTTGGTTGAAAATCCGAAGCTGAACAGCTTGTCTCGGATATTTTCAGGTATTCCCGGGCCGTTGTCCTTTACCTCTACGACTACCATGCGCTGGTTTTCCACCTTGTCCATTTTCAGGATTATCTCAAGGAAGTGCTTCTTTGTGCCTCCCTCGGTCTCCATGGCCTCGACTGCGTTCTTGATGAGGTTGATGAACACCTGCGTCATCATGGAGGGATCCACTACGACCTGCGGAGTCTTGTCGTCAAGGATAGTCGTGATGGTGACGCCTTTCTTGTTGCAGGTCTCCTCGAATATCTTCACAGATGATTCGATCACCGGCGCCAGCGATGTCATGTTCTCGGTTCCGAGTTCGCCCATGAACCTCTGCTGCAGTTCGATTATCTCGCTTATATAGTAGAGCTTGTTCGAAAGAGATGAGAGCATCTTTACTGTTTCCATGCGGGATTTGTTGACATGGTTCAGGAGCTCGCCTATGATGTCCAAATACTGCTGCCCGGACTTGTCCTCCTTGAGGAATTTCTGGATGCTGCCTCCATCAAGTTCACTTTTGAACCTCGGAATTATCTCTTTCAGGATGAACGATTCGGGATGCTCGTCGGTTTCAGGGTTCTTCTCCTGGAGTTCAAGGACCGTGAGTTTTGCGACTGTCACCGCGTTTCCAATATTGTGGATTATGCCGGTTGAAACCTGGAGCATGCCTTCTTCCTTGGCGGTCCTAAGTTTTTCCTCGTACTGCCTGCGTTCACGGAAAAGCTGTATGGCTTCAAGGCTGAGAGAGGCTATCTCGTTGAGACGGACAAGATATTCGCCGTCCTTGTCGAGCAGTGCATGCTCGTCGAATTCGTTCCTCGATACCACGATGGAGCAGGCGAATATCTTGGAATGCACATAGACGGGCGCCATCAGTATCCTGGGGGCGAGTTTCTTGAAGTTATCAGGAAATCCTTTGGGGAGGGTGTCGGAGAACAGCACATATTTCTTATCCAGGCATATTTCTGCAAGCTGCGATATCAGTACCGGGATTTTTATCTCCTTGATGAAGTCCGTGTGTTTTCTCGGATGAGCGAGAAGCTGCTGCTCAACCTGCGCGGGCACTTCCTTGAGAGGGGGGAATGTACCTGAGACTGCGCATCCTTTGAAGCTGTCGTTGTCGGATGCTATGAGAATTGCGCCTCCGACACCTCGCAGCGTCCTCTGGGCATATTCGATGAAGTGGGTGAGGAAGGTCTCATCGCTGAGGTCTTCCGAAGTGATCGCCTTGCCGCTGAGCCCGAGGATTGCCGCAGTCGCCTCCCTTTCCTTGGCGATCTGGCGCGACTGGTCATAGCAGATCCTGTTTGTGATTATCACCCTGGTGTGCTGGTATATGACCCATATGACAAGTATGAGAATTATGAATACCAGAAAAAACAGAACGCTGTTGGTCATGTGCTTTTTCCTCAAGATAAAATTTAAGGTGCCAGATGAAGAAATAAATATATTATGGAATTGATAAAATGCTTTATATGGCAAGGAGAAAAATGTGAATTTCTACAAATAGAAGTTCTCGGCATTATAGGAGCTTCTCACGAGCGGTCCGCTTGCAACGCTCCTGAATCCCAGTCCCTGCGCGAAGTTTTTCCATCTTTCAAATGTTTCCGGAGTCACATACCGGTCCAGCGGCCTGTGCGAGGGGGAGGGGGGCAGATACTGGCCGATGGTGAGCATTTCCGCGCCAGTCCTGCGGATCTCGCAGATAGTGTCCTCGATCTCCTGGTCGGTCTCCCCGAGCCCGACCATTATCCCGGACTTTACCGACAGTTTCCCTTGTCCTAGTTCAAAGGCCGTCTTGAGTACCATGAGCGAACGCCTGAAATTCGCTCCGCTCCTGATTTCTCCGGCAAGCCGTTCCACTGTTTCCAGATTGTGGTTGAAGACATCCGGTCCGGCATCGACAACTTTCCCGATGCTTCCTATGTCGCCCCCGAAATCAGGTGTCAGCACTTCAACCTTCACCGACGGGATCTTCTCCTTGAGTTCGCGGATCGTTTCAGCGAACAGCGAAGCCCCGCCATCAGGTAGATCATCCCGGGTTACGCTTGTGACGACGACATATTTCAATTTCATCTTCTTCGCCGCTTCTGCGATATTCGCAGGTTCATCCTTGTCGGGCGCGGAAGGTTTCTTGGAATGGTTGACCGCGCAGAAGGTGCAGTTGCGGGTGCATTCGTTGCCGAGTATCATGAATGTCGCAGTCTGTTTGTGCCAGCATTCGCACAGGTTCGGACATTTTGCGCTCTGGCATACTGTATGGAGATTGTACTGGCTTATCAGCGATTCGACCTTGGCCCTGCCGTCGCCGCCGGATGCCTTCACCCGGATCCACGGCGGAAGCTTAGGCCGGACTTTGTTTATTGGATTGTTCATTTGGTTATTCGGCAGGATTCAAAACTACAAGATCCTTGAAATATCCGCGATAGAATCCGCGGTCTCTAGATAAAAGTCTTTCAGCTTGGTGTTGGGCGTGGGATGCGATGAGAAAGTCTGCGATTATTTTTGTCTTTCCAGGAGCCTTTTCCCTGGACGACTTCCAAAGGTGTCCTGCACGGAAGGCGGAGGCTTCCTTCAATGGTGAAAATTCAATTTCAAGGCTGTCCATGATCCTTTTGAATTCTTCTTCAGATTTAAAATTTGCGGCTGTTTCCGCCCAGACAATATCACAAGCGATCACTTTTCCCTCACTGATGCACCTGCGGAGCATATCCGAGGATTTTTCAGAGAATTCAGGATCATCAAGGAAAATATCAAGAAGTATGTTTGTGTCAACAGCTGTTGTCATGCCTAATCTCTCATTTCCCTGATTATCGCATCAGTTCTTCTTTTGGACTTCAAGCATCCTCTGACAGCCGCAACCGCATCTTTTGTGTTTTCTTTAACGGCCACTATCTTTCCATTTTCCTCGCGGAAATCAAGAACCGTTCCGGGTCTTATACCGAAGCGGAGCCGGAGAAGTTTGGGTATCGTGACCTGTCCTCTTTCAGCGACAATAGCGTTCATAAATCTGCCTCCATATGTATGTAAGCATACTTTATATG
>JBAQUG010000058.1:0-18443 GCA_049297395.1 Victivallales bacterium
CTGATCTGGTCGCCCGAGTCCTCTGACATGCCGCCCGTAAGGCCGAAAATCTGGGAGTTCAGTGTTTTGTCAAAGGGGTCAAACGGAGTCGAGGCGAGTCTTTCATTGTTCGGCTGGACTTCCATCCGCAGGAATCCGGCCGGCCTCCCATAATCAGCCGACTGGGAGTAGGCATTGATTGCGATGGATAGTATAGAAAAGATGGAAAGAAAGCGACAGAGCTTTCCAGACATGAGTCCCCCCTTGGATTTTACACTTGTTATTATGTCGTAAATAAATAAAAGGCAAGGAGGATAATCGTGTTTTTACAATACTTCAAGCCGCATTTTGAAAAAATCGGCCAATTGCGAATTTCCACAATTGGGATTTTCAATAAAGAGCAGGCTGATGTCCATCCTCACCTCAGGAGTCACAGCCATCCAATCATCCGTGGGACGGCGGTGAATTTTAATAATTCCAGTCTTGACATAATTCAATATTTAATATATATGTACGGCAGCCTTGATATATCCAGATTAATTAAATCCTGAAATCCTATGAACAAACTTGAAAGAGTCTCCAGAGCGATATGCGCGGAAATCGCGTCAGGTAAATTCCCGCCCGGTGGAAAGCTCCCCACCTACGGCGAGATGGAAAGAATCCACAAGGTCAGCTACATCACGATCAACGCCTGCATAAAGCTGCTTAAGAACAGCGGTCTGGTGATAAGCCGGGAAAGGACGGGGGTCTTCGTGACCGAAAGGCCGCCGATCCTGAACAGGTTCGCCATGCTGCTGCCCCCGGAGTCGCTTGCCGAAAACCGTTTTCTCCAGACAATACTCAAGATCCTCAACGAGGAAGGCGTAAAAGGAAAGCTCGAATTCGAAATCTTCCCGGCCTTCGAACCACATGTAGACAATCCAGACTACCAGAAGCTTGTTTCCGAACTCAACAGGATGAGGATCGGAGGCGTCGTCCACATCTCGATGCCCCTCCTGCCCGCTTCATGCGAGCTCCTGCATTTCCCGGGGATCCCGGTGATAAACGGCTCCTCGTGCATGAAGTTCGATGAAAACGCCTACGTCGACAAATCCTGCGGATATCTCCTGTCGAGGAAAAAGAAGAGGATAGCGGTGCTATTCCAGAGAAAACACAGCCTGATTGACAAGTTCATGGCGAAACGGGACAACTCCGACATGAATTCTCCCGACCACTGGTTCATCCCGGTAGGCACGGATGCAAGGGATGGGGCCGGAAACATAACCAGGATACTGCTTGAAGGGCCAAGGGAGAAACGCCCTAACGGACTGATAATAACCGACGACAATCTTGTCGACCACGTCCTCAAAGGAGTCTTCCATTCAAGAGTCAAGGTACCCGAGGAGCTTGAAATAGTCACTCACTGCAACTGGCCGAATCCGGTCGCCTCGGTCATACCTGTCAAAAGACTCGGATATGATGTCCGGAAGACTGTTTCCGTCATCATCGGCACCCTCCTGGAATCAAGGGGGAAGAGCGGACTTCAAAAGACGGAATCCATCCCGCTTGCTCCATTATTCGAGGAAGAATTAAAATAAGAAGGAGGAACTGGTGAAAATCTCAAAACTGAAAAGACACTGGCTGCAGGGGGCATTTGCAATGGCGCTGCTGTGGCTGGGATTTCTCAACATTGGATGCGCTACCGGATCCGGAGTTCCGGCTGAAGGCGGGCAGTTCAAGGCCGCCACAAGGGGTTTCGGATACGTGGACGTGTCGATGCAAACCTTCGGAGATAAAAATGATTCTTCCTTGACCACCTTTTCCGCTGAGGACGCCGCGCATGCGAAAATCTGCGCTTCGAAGCGCCTTGCCGATCTGCTTGGTTTCGGAGATCTGAGGATTGTCGCCGACAGCGGCCTGCCAGGCACCATGGTCGAGCTCAAGGGCGCGGGATGCTGGCTCCTGGGGATTGACGGATCAGAATTCCATGAACTTTACGCTCCGAATAAGGATGCGCTGACGCTCCTGTCCAAGGACTGCAGGGCCGCCTCATGGCAGCCGGTTCCTGAAAAGGCATATCCGAGATGGCTTGACTGCTTTGACAATGCGGGCCCCGGCGTATGGGTCGGCGGAGGAGGAGACCAGTATGTCCTGCCTTCCGATTTTGAATGGCTGCGCGACCACAGGCTGGCGATGTGCACTTTGTATCCATCGCAATCACGTCTTGTCGGCCCCGGAACTATCGACACTACAATATTTGACTGGCATACGGCGATGGCCGCAAAGTACAATCTCCCATACCGGGTGCTCTTCTTCCCTGCGAGCCATGAATGGCTGTGGAACAGGATAGCCCTGCCCTATGTGCGCCCCGAGCCAGGCAGGACAGTGACCGCTCCCTGGCTTGAATACCAGAAGAACACCTGTGCAGGAGCCTTGGAGCCGGTTCCCGCCGTGGACCCTTACATATTTGATCTGCGCAGACGGATGGGGGAACTTCTCCAGGCTGATCCGAATTTTGTCGGAATGCATGGCTGTACCGAGATTCCGGAGGCAGGCGTGGACATTCTTGCGTCATCGCTGGACACTCCCGGAATCAAACAGCTGTGGCATGGTTATCTCAGCACAGAGCTTGGAATGGATCTCGCCACGGTTGGAAAACTGCACAGGGGTGACCGCAGTTTCTACAGCTCCTGGGAGAGCGTCGAAGTTCCACGGCCCGGTGATTTCATAGGCTGGAATCCCGCCACCTGTCTCACCCTGAACGGCACCTGGCAGATGCATGAGGACACCGAACGCAAAGGAGAGGAACAGTGCTGGTTTGATACGGCAAAGGCGCCCGGGGACTGGGTCGAAGGAGACTGCAACGATCCGATGATCCTGGTTTATACTCCGCAGAGACAGGGCGACAAATCGAAGCAGCCGGATTACTGGATGCGCCGGACATTCTCCGCGCCCGCCGGAAAAAAAGCCGGCTTCCAATATCTCCACATCTCCCGGGATGTCTATCATGGCAACCAGACTCCGCTTTTCAACGTCTGGATCAACGGCAGGAAACTTGAGCCCACCCTTGCAGAAGGGAACAATATTGATCAGTGCTTCAACGCAGGAGACGCTCTCAAGGATGGAGAGAACCGGATCGTGCTGAACACACATGGCACGCCAATTCCGGGATACTGTTTCTTCGGCCCAACACCTTTCCGCAGATATCCGAACATGACCGAAGCTGAGAACCGCCTATGGTTCGACGCGGTCAACTTCGACGCCTGGCTGCGTGTCGGCAAGATCGAATCCGCCCTGCGCGCAAGCCGCAGCGCCGATCCAAACCGTCCGCTCAAGATGATGGCAACCATCAATCTCCTCGACATGACAACACCTTTAAGTGAACGCTACGGCGCATACCAGCACGACACCGGCGGAGCCGGCGGCTACTGGTGTCCGATGACCGGCGCGCGCCTAGCGAAAAGCCATGGACTTCCGTGGAGCTGCGAACAGGGCGGACCTCCGAACAGCGTCGCCGACATGCAGGGTGCGATGACCTTCTACCTCATGTACGGAAACGATGCCGTGGATCTTGTTTTCGCGGCATCGCATTATCGCGACAAGCCTGAAGTCTCCTCATGGATCGATAAAAACCTGGAGCTTATCCAATGCATAGGGAAGATGAATCTTCCCACGCCAAAGATAGGTGTCCTACGCTCGACACGCGCAACGCGCCTTGGTTTCGCGGAGCCCTGGAACTGGGACATTGCCCGCGGCGCATTGCAGGGCGTCGGACGGAATTTCGCATACGTCGAGGTTCCCGACATCCTGAACGGGACCATCGATAAGTTCCCCGTTATAATCGACAACGGAACCGTACTCCTGGACAGCGAGGACATAGAGGGAATCAAGCGCTATGTCAGGCGCGGAGGGATTTTCATCGCCCAGCACCACACCGGACGGCATTCTCCTGAGAAAGGCAATTCATGGGAACTCGCCAAAGCCTGGGGGCTGACTGTCACGCCGAAGTACATGTCAGATGAGAACTACCATAAATGGCCTCTGGCCAAGATGCGTTTCTCGGAAGATCAGGATCTTCTGCCAAGCCTGAAAGGCAAGGAAATCGAAGGCAGCGGAGTGGCAGTGGACTATCTCGGAAAGGAACATACCGGTGCGATAAGCATCGCCACAAAGGCGGACAACGTCAAGCCTGTCGCAACCTGGGACGACGGAACCATGGCAATCGCCGATGTACGCGAGGGGAAAGGCCGTTTCATACTTCTGGGAACTCCGTTCTATACAAGGATGAAGGATGTGGCAGGAGTATGGGTGAACGACGAACGTCGCGGCGCCATGCTCGATGAATTCCTCACGGCGCTTGATGTTCCACGCGACAGCTGGACGGGAGCGGGTGAGATCTGGGCGGAACTCTGGCGCAGCAAGAACGGTGTTTTCGACCTCTATCCGGTTGCCCGGATGACCAGGAAGGGCGATGATGTCAGGAACGCCACTGTCAGCCTCCGCCGCGAAGCGCCTCTTGCCGAGGCCGTGGAGATCAGCGCACTCGGACATCCTAAGGTAAAAGTCTCATCAAAGGATGGAAAGATCACTTTTCCGGCAGCCGACTACGGGCTGATGCAGTCGCGTGTATACGTGGCGCCAAGGTCGGATATCGCACGTTCGGCTCTTGACTGGTTCCAGACACAGTCTCAGATCTGGCGTGCGCTTCCGCCGATTCCGGAGGTGCGCAAGCCGCAGGCAATATCCACGCCTGAAGACATGCTGCCTCTGCCGGACGGATGGACTTTGAAAATAGGAGGACAGCCGGACAAGATAGTCCGCATTGGCGCCTTTGGAACGCTGGGCCTGCCGGAAAACACGAAGGCGACATTTGAAAAAACAATTTCCATCCCTGAAGCCTGGAAAGGAAGGCATGTCGATCTGGTGTTTGACGCAGAAGGCTGGTTCTGGGGAATTCTCCCGCAGGGACATCTTCAGGTGAACGGAAAAGACGCAGCCATAAAACAACCGATTGTTCCTGAACCTGCGCCGGGGTTCACTGCGGACATAACCGAGGCCGCATCCACCGGTTCGGTGTCGATCCAGCTTGATGTCGACGGTGTAGTAAAAAGCACGATGCGCAAGGAGAAGAACGGACAATTCAAGCCTCATGGCGTTACAGGTTTATTCTATCTGCAATCCTCCGTGCCGGCAGTGAAGTCGGAGCCCCTGCCCGGTCCATGGCAGGCTGCTTCCGCGTTCAACAGGCTACAGGCAGTCAAGCCGGGGGAAAAGGTGAAATGCCTCTATCTTGAGACGCGTTTCACGCTGCCCAAAGAATGGCCCGCGAAACGCGTGTTCCTTGAATCAGCTCAGCATCTCGGATTCCTGACGATCAACGGACAGGTCCTGCATGCACCGGCATGGATGAAGCGGTTGGACGTAAGCGGTCTTGTCCAGAAGGACGGCAGTGAAAACATATTGCGCTGGATACCGGCGGCACGCTGGGTCGCAGCCTGGAACCGTAATTATGAAGGAACGGTGCCGGATCTGAATCTGACCTGGATGCCATGATTGATCCGGAGGGACATTTCATTCGGATTTCACCGGATATTCCTTGACAATATTTTCATGGAGAATATATTCCTGCATATAATTTTTATTATTTGATTATATTCAGGGAGTTTATTTCAATATCCAGATACTGGCGATAACACGGCAATCTTCACGAACGGGATCCTATGGCATGCTGAAAAGTGAAAACAATCCAGGAGTTATGCTATGAAATCAATTGCCAGGTTCAGGAGGATTATTGTTTTAACGGCCCTCTTAACTACTGCCGCAGGCATGTTGCCGGCAGCAGATACTGTCACGAAGCCTGCTCCTGACAAGAACGAATTCAAGCTGCGCGGATACAGGGATCTGGTTCACTCCTCGGAGCAGCTCGGAGACCCGAAGAACCATGTCACCGTCCATCATTTCACCTTTGAGAACAACGGACGCGCCGTTATCTTCACTTCGAAGATATTCTCCGACTCGGAGCTCACAAAGGGCAACACGATCAAAGCAGTCAAAACGTCTAATTCCCAGGCGGACATAATAGATCTTGACGGTTCCGGCTTCATAGCGCCCCTCCTGTCCAAGGACTCCAAAAAACTGGCGGTGATCACCGGCTCAAACACTGGCACGGCCGCAAAATGGATTGACGAACTCTCAGGGAAGGAGCCTGTCCTGCGCCGGACTGAACTAAGCCATCCCAAATATCTCGACAAATGGGACAGATACTGTCTCGGCATGTGGCAGTATCTCAGTGATTTTGAACGGGACGGGATTAGGAAAACCCCCGATGAGTTCTACAAATGGATGGGTGAAATCGGACTCAATCCCCAGCTCAACGCGGGAAATACCGCGCTCGAATTGACTGCCAGCGACAACGTCATGACATTCTACAGGAACCTGTTCAAAAAACATGACGTCGAATACCAGAGGATCGAATGGCTGCCGCATAATTATGACCTCTACAACCGGAATCCCTTCCTGACTCATTCGCTCAAGCCGGATATCGCAAGCAGATGGTCATACTACGGAGAACGCAACCTTGCAAACAATCCGCTTCGGACGGTCCAGAACGCCTCGATCCTTAATCTTATTAAAAAGTGTTCTGCCGATGAAAACCAGATGGGGATTCTCGATCCTGACGGGGAAATAGGCCCTTTTGATACCGATTACTTCAGCTACAACGGGCCGATGACCCAGCGCGAGTTTGTCCGATTCCTCAAGGAAGTCCGCAAACTGTCACTTTCCGATGTTTCAAAACGCTATTACGGACGTCCCGACGCCATAAAGAACTGGGAGGATCTCCAGCTGGCTGACTGGCGTGAATTCTATGGTTGGAATGAAAAAGCATTTGACCTCGCCGGTGAATGGCGTTTCATGCCTGATTCCAAACTGGAAGGATTCTCAGAAGGCTGGTCCATGCCGGAATTCGATGATTCCGACTGGGTGCGCCTGTATTATCCAGGAGACGCACTCGTTTTTTCAATGGCATCGACAAGCTCACCTCTCTGGATGCGGAAAACCGTCAAGCTCGATGCCGGCAGGTTCAACGGTAAAGTTTTCATCTCCCTCGCGCCTCTGAGCGACAAGTCCGTACAGGTCTTCCTGAACGGCAAGCCCCTGGGAGCCCTGGATCCTCGTTTCCATACGGCAAAAACATTCGGGCAGTTCGACATATCGGAGGAAGTGGCGAAAGGTGGTTCACTGACTTTCGTCCTCCGCCTGGCATCGAAAGACTGCCCGTACGGTCCGATCTTCCTGACTTCTAAAAAACTTGAGGATTTCCCGACCTCCGATCCTCTTGTGAATGCGAGACGCTGGGATCACATGGAGTTTGTCGACTGGGTCGTTGCCCAGTCCGTTGGAACTACATTGGACATGATCCGATCAGTCGATCCTGACAGGCCAATCAAGGTCCATGCATACGGCGAAAGTCCATGGGGCTGGAAAACGGTGGCTCAATATGGTGGTTATTCTCACTTCACCGGCAATGGTTCAGGCTGGCAATGGGCTGAACCGAAACAATTCGGCGCGTCGCGTGGTTTACAGGACAGTTCGGAACCCGGTGGCCCGATGCCGACTCTCCATGATTTGAAGGGGATATGGGGAAACATGATTTTCATGGGGAAGAATGCCCACGACTATTTCATAAACCTCCAGAGCATCACACGGGATCCTGAAATGCGCGCCTATTTTGAAAAGAAAATTCCGGCAATCAAAGAGATGGGGAGGTTGAATGTCGTAATATCCCCTATAGCTGTCATCCGCGGCACGCTCAACAGCATATACAGAAGCGAATGTTCGTACTGGCCATTATGGAAATACGGAGTGAATTCATCCAGAGGCGGCGACCTCATCCCCTACCTGGATGAAGTACGTATCCGCGAAGGGAATCTGGATGATTTCCCTGTGATCGTCGATGAAGGGGCCGAGTGCTGGGACGATGCCATGACCTCTTCATTGCGTTCATACGTCGAAGCCGGCGGGATTCTCGTAATAAACAGCATGAGCGGAACCAGTAATTTCATAGAACTCGGAAAAGGCGGCGGCCCAGCCCTCGCCGGAATCAAGTTCGGGGATTCACCCGCAAATGCTTCTGCAATCTCCTTTGATGCAGGCCAGGACAGGATTTCAGGATTGAACGGAAGCTTCAGAGCCTATGAAAGAAACGGAATTTCCCCGAAACAGATTCTCCCTCTTGAAGGAACTGATGTAATAGGGAAATGGCCGGATGGTTCTCCCGCATTCACCAGAAAGGCGCTTGGAAAAGGATTCGTATACTGCTGTGGCGCCAGCTTATATCCGTCGGATTTCATAAAGGCTCTCGTTTCATCCTTCGGTCCGGACGCATTTGCGACATCCGCAGGAGGCGTTGACCTGGTCAGGACACTCCGCAGCAACAACGGATCCGAAGATTTCCTGATGCTGCGCGGAGTCGGCAGGGAGGCCGAAACAAAGTGGACACTGCCTTATCCTCCAAAACGAATTTACGATCCATTGACAGGAACCGAAATACCTTCCGTGATCGAAGGGAACACCGTCACATTCAAGACCAATATCGATGACTGGGATTTTGCGTGGTTCGCAGCGCGCCGTCCGGACGCGGACATGCAGTTCTCGCACTGGTTCAAGCGCCAGACCCAGATCTGGAGCGGACTCGTCACCGGTGCAAAAGAACCAAAAGCTCCCATCTTCCGCCACTTCGACTTGAACCATGGCTGGAAATCCGTCACCACAGACTCCTTCGATTCCGCGGCGAACCTCATGAAGCTAGATGACAAGGAAGCCGCTCTCAAGGAAACGGAGCTGACCATGAAAAGCGTAGAAAATGAAGATCAGGACCAGTTCATACTTTACAGGAAGGATTTCGAACTCCCTGCAAAATGGAAAAGCGACAGTGTTCTCAAGCTCGCAATCCTCGGCCAGATCTATGATTGCCAGATTCACGCCTTTAGCGGTGAAAATTCAATCTATCTCAACGGAAAAGAAATATGGAAGGGCCAGAAACTGGACAAGGCATGGCTCGATGTCACTTCGAATATCAATGCCGGTGTCAACAGACTTGAGATAATCCACAAAGGTGGAAATGGCATCATGCCCAGCGTCCTCCTTGTGCGTTCCGCCACACCTGACAGGACAGTCCCGCTTTCGGAAAAATGGCATCTTGTCAGTGGTTTCAACCAGGAAGCCGATTTCTCCATGCTGGGAATGACAAAAGCATCTTTCCTCTATCAGGATATTATCGTCCCCGCCGAGGACAAGGACAAGGAAGTCTGGCTTTCCATAGAAGGTCCCTGCACTTATGCGATCATCAACGGACACGTGCGCTACTTGGATGTCAACGGCTCCACTTCAGCTCCATCCCCTGTCCTGGAGATCGCCATCACCCCTGACATCAGATTCGGACAGTCCAACAGAATAGTGCTTGGAAACAATCTCATTTTCCAAGGCTGGAATTCCGGCGAACTCAATTACAAACAGGCGGAACTCCGTTTTTATACTCCAGGAAAATGGTCTCTTGACGGCAAGGGAAACCGCGAAGCGCTGACAAAAAAGGAAATCGTTTCCGTTGAGCGCGACGCCTCATTCGTCAGGCAATATCCCATGATCCATCCAAAAGCTGAAAAAAAGACTGCGCCTGTCACGCCTAAAAACGAAAAACCATTCACTCCTCCTCCCGTGCTGATGGATCTTGATTTTACGCATGGAACGGAAATCACCGATCTCGGTCCTTCGAAGGTGGAGCTTAAAATCCAGGGCAACATGACTGCGGTTTCAGAAGCCGGTGGGAAAATCAAAGGAATCTATCTGCATGGCGAAAGCGACAAGCCCGCTATCATTGAAATGCCTCCGAAGTTTTTCAGGGACAACCTGTCCAATAAAAACTTTACCATTGCCGTCTGGATCAAGCCGATGGAGATAAACCGCGGCAACGGCGCCATCATGAACTGGGGGTCATGGTTTTTCGGCTGGAATATAAGCAATGAGACATGCAGTGCGAGCGTCGTCTCGACTCCGCAGAGGCATTTGATTGCCGAAAGCGTAGTCCGGCAGAGGAAATGGCAGTGCCTGGCCCTTTCCTTCGACGGCGCCAGGTCAACCCTCTATTCGAACGGGACCGCAGTGGGATGCCAGACCTGGGACAAGCCCATGCAGGGGGTTGACGCTCCCGTTTTCATAGGTTCGGTAATGGCTGAAAGGGAATTCCTGAACGCCGAAATCTCATCCTTCAGAATCTACGGTGGCGCCATGGATGCCGATTCAATGAAGCAGATGTTCATCTCGGAATGGGACAAGTTCAGGCCGAAAGAGGGAACTGCATATCCGGAGGATGATCTTTTCAGGCTGAAGATTTCCAAGGACGGAATTTCCGATGAAGCGGAAATCCCGGCAGTCAAAATAGTAGCTAACGGCACCCGGATCTCGGAGGAAAAAGATAAAACATCGGTATCCTTCAGCGGAGACGCCTCCTATCTTCTCATCACCGATCATCCCCGTGCCAAGCTTTTCAAGGAACCGTTCTCGCTGATTCTCGATTTCATGCCGGAACCGGGAACTTCTGGAATGATATTCCGGCGTCACCATATCCTTTGTCTCGAACTCACAAAGGATGGCGGATTAACATTTGACGCCAACATTGGACGCAACAACCGCATAAGTTTCCCGGGCGCTGTGAAGTTCGGGGAATGGAACCGGCTCATATTCAGCTATGACGGCAAAACTGCCCGGCTCTCGATCAACGGAGCTCCATCCGTGGAAAAGGAATATCCAGGAAACATCGGCAACAGCGATTACACAACCGTGTTCTTTGCCGACAACACGTATAAGTTCCCTGAATCGGGCAAGTTGAAATGCATGGTCCGCGAACTCCGCATAGTTCCCGGAGCAGTGAAACAGGTAGTATGCGACATCCCTGGCGCATGAAACAAGATTTGGAATTGCCGTTTGCGCCAGGAATGTCGCAAGCTACAGGAAACGAAAGAATAAAACGCAGGCTGCTATGAGTATAGAAACAATATCCTTCAAGCGCAGACGGCTTCCCCATTGGAATGTCCATGGGAAGGCGTATTTTGTCACATTCCGTCTGCGTAATTCTCTTCCGGAAGAAGTTGTCTTGAGATTAAAAAGGCAAAGGGATGTTCTTTTAAGCAAAGAGGACAACGTTGAAGAGCTATATGAATTTCAAAGGCATGAATTCAAGGAGATAGAGATTATATTGGACAGCGTAAGCAATGAGAAGAACGCCTATTTGACCAGGGATGACATAGCACCCGTATTAATGGATGCCTTTGCCCATCTTTCAAACAAGTATTGCTGGCGGTTTCCCTCATTTGTGATTATGCCGAATCACGTGCATTGTCTTTGTGTCGCGGACAAAGTGGGTGAAAAAGCCAGTTTGTCAAAAATTTTCGGTTTGTTCAAGCAATTTACAGGCAGGGAAATAAACAAGGTCATAAAGAAGGCAGGCAATAGAGTCTGGGTGGATGAGAACTTTGATCACTGGTGCAGGACAGCCGATAAGGAAGAAAGCGTAAAAAGATATATCGCCAACAACCCCGTCAAGGCGGGGCTGGTAAAAGACAGCAGGGAATGGAAATGGAAGAAGTAGTATGCGATCTCCGAGCGCATGAAACAAGATTTGGAATTGCCGTTTGCGCCAGGGATGTCGCAAGCTACTACGCAGATGCCTTTGCGCTCGGAGATCGCAAGCTACTATGCAGATGCCTTTGCGCCCGGAGATCGCAAGCTACTATGCAGATGCCTTTGCGCTCGGAGATCGCAAGCTACTTGTTTTTCGAAAAGCGGCTCAGCCGCAATTTTAAAAATTAAAACTATGATCAAAGAAAATAAAATTCTGAAAGGTAATTCATAATGACTGTCAATAAAAAACTCCAATACCCGTGGACAAGGCAGGGAATGGAAAAAAGGCGCGAGTGGATATTTGAAAATGTCCGCCGCTCTTTCGGCCGCCTCATCGACAAGGAAGGCTCCTGGAAATGTCCGCCGGCTGCAAATGCAGAACCCGACTGGCGCGTGATCGTCCAGGTTTCCCTTCCCTATCTCATGGGCGATAAGAAAGACCGTGTCCTGGCGGAAAGATTCCTGCTCCATCCGGTGGTCCAGAAGAGAATAAACGCATGCTCGTTCACAACCGAGTATGTCCTCGCCGTCATTCTCGGCGCAGGCGCCGCATGCCCCGATGAACTGAGAGAGAAACTCTTGAAGAGGATCGGCAGGGATCTGCTGCATTATGCCAAGAAGGATCTCCAGCACCATGGATACAACGACAACCACGTCACGCTCGCAACAGCTTCACTCGCTCTCGGCGGGGAACTGACAGACAATACAGAAGCCGTCGACGAGGCCAGGGCAAACCTGATGAATTTCCGCGACACGTTCCTCCGCCGCGGCTTCATGCACGAAACCAACGACTGCTATATCCCGCACGCCCTCTATTCCAACGCGATAATTGCGGAATTCGCAAAGGACAGGGAAATACGCGAGCTCGCAAAAAACTGCGAAGCCCGCATCTGGGCCGACTGGATCGGGCACTGGCATCCCAATCTCTCACGGAAACCCGGACCGAGCGCCCGCGATTATACCGGCGGCCGTCTGGATCCTCTTGTTGTCGCTACAGGCCTCTGGTGCATATTCGGTGAGAAATTCGGACAGCCTGCATATCCGCCGTCGGACGTCTTCGCCGACAAATTGCCGGCCGAACGCAGTTTTAATTTCAATGGGGACAAGCATGACGGCCATTGGAACTTCGGGTTCCTCGCAAGGCTCTGCGCACATGGCTACCACGTTCCTGAAACTGTCGCGCCTCTGATGATCCAACGCAAATATCCGCATGTGATCCGCGGCACACATGAGACCGGACACTTTGACGAAGGAGCAAGGAAGGAGGTTCCCGGACCGGGCGGCACGACTGTCATTGAAGGCGTAACCATACCGGAGGTGATTCCATTTTCCGCACGGGAAATATACACGTACCAATATCAGGAGGCCGACTGGGCGATGGGCACCGCCAGCCAGCGCATGATCGGAGGATGCCCCAACAACAACTGGGGAGTATACTACCGCAAAAAATCTCCTCTGGTCAAAACTTCAGATCAGGGGCTTCTGTTCTGTTCATACACCATAAACGACAAGCCTGTCACCGGACGCTGGACTTTCCAGATGGACTCGAAGGATAAAAGCATTGTGCAGAAAGAGGATGTCGAACACTGGCTCGACAGCGGGCGCTACGCCGGAATCCAGCACGAGCGTTCATCAATCGTCCTCTACCGTCCACGCATCATTGAAAAGCATGCCGTCACTTCGCTTGCGACAACATTTGTCTTCCCCATGTGCTGGAACAACAAGCCCGACCACGTCTGGCTTGGAGACAGGGAAATCCAGGACTTCCGCGGCGAATCAAGGGAGCTCTGCGACATTTTCATCCAGGACGGTCCTCTGTTCATAGGGCTGCGTCCGCTCATGAGCCGTCCGCAGAAATGCGAAGTTCGCATGAAAGCCGTACGCGAAAAATACTGGGGTCTCATACACGCCTACAGCTACCAGGGGCCGTCGCTTGATCTTTCCGAGATGGATCTCTGCCGCATTGACGGGGGCTTCGTCTGCGAAGTAGCGACAAAAAATGATTTCAAGTCGATCGGCGCCTTCAGGGATTGGTTCCGCCAGTCCCGGGTTCTTGACGACCAGCTGTTTTTCATGCGCCAGATCCGCTATCATCGCAGGGGCCTGGATCTCGGGATGCGGTGGGATCTCTGGAACGACAACATCATGTACCGGACATTGAACGGAAGGGAATATCCAATGCCTAAATTCGAATGTTCCGGAATCGATCCTTCAAAACTTCCGTGGCTGGAAGGAAACACAAGGGGCATGGATAATTTCTCATGGGCAGTCCGGCAGTCGAGACGGCTTCTCGCCAGTCACTGCGTGGAACCTGGAATCGTAAAAGGCCCGTTTGCAGAATTAAAATAAGGAGGAATCAAAATGACAAGAAAAAAAAGCATGAGCAAATTCACCTTGATTGAGCTTCTGGTGGTGATTGCGATAATCGCAATACTTGCCGCAATGCTGCTGCCCGCATTGAAGAACGCCAAGGATATGGCCAAGAGGATCAGCTGCGTAAACTCATTAAAACAAATCGGCATTGGGATGAACGCATACGCGGGCGACAACGATTTCTGGTTTCCGGACCATGCTATTTCCAATCCGGCAAGCAGGTACACTTTCTTCCAGAGCCGGGGGAATCTTGATAATTTATTCCCCGATTACGTGGGCTATTCGTCGGGAGGCTGTCCATCCCTGCCCGCCCCTACCTACTGGTATCTTTCCATGGTGATAATTGGCGGCGACACGCATGACTTCTTCAGGCCGCCTGCGGATCAGACCAACGGGTACCAGGTGATTTCCATGCGCCGGGCCGGCAAATACGAAAACTCTGTCGATATTGGATTCGTCAACAATAGGAATTCCAGCCGCCGGGTGCTGGCCGCCGACTTCTTCTACGGATGGGATGGCGCTCTTCATTATACATGGATATCTGCCGCTCCAAACGATTATAATTCCCTTGTCGCCCACAAAGGCAAAGTCAGCAATACGGCTTTCGAAGATGGCCATGTGGAAACAGGAGTAAATCCGCTGGGCCGCCAATGGTTCAGCTATGATGAATGGCATGCCGGCTCATCAAGCAGAGGGCTCGGCTGCTGGGGTGGAGGAGGCCCTTATTGGGGATACCATTACGGACAGCTGCCAACTGTCTACATCGGCAACTAGTCCCTGATTCAGAGCTTGATATAAGGCTGTCGAATTTGGGAGTCGTGCAGAAATAAAATATGGAGCTGATTGCAAAATACAGGGAACCGTTGTTGCGGGAACATCTCTTGTTGGTGTTCACAACTTTAGCGTGTCTCGGTATTCAAGATGTTGGACACGCTGAAGCCGTGAACGCCAACCTTAGCAATCAGCTCAAAAGAGGCAATTTTGAAATTGCCTCCATGGAGTACTGATCCGATGGATAAATTGCATTCAGGTCCAGTGGGAAGAGCATCAATGTCGCACCAATCGATGACAATGTTTGTGAATTTGAACCATAGAAAAAGGAAGAGCCATACATGACCAGGCTGCATGCAGTAATCCTATCAATGCTTTTTTCCCTTTCCTGCACGGCCCAGGCACCGTTCCCCATCCAGCAGGAGGGAAAGCCCCCTCTTCCATTCGACCTGAAATCCGACAAGGGCGTTTCAGGGACAGTCTCACTTTCATGGTCGGGAAAAAACCTTAATTTAGATGTCCGCATAAAGGACAATACCCCCGTGACCTTGACTGAAGCCGGAGTTGGAATCGACGAGGCATATCTTTCAGACTCATTCGAGTTCTGGATAGGCCGCAGTCATTTTGTTTTTGCAGAAACTGGAAGCGGACTGGGATTATGGGATTATCTCTATGCCAGGGGAATTGATATTGTCGGAGGCGAATACCGGAAGACAGGAGACGGCTACGCCATCAAGGCATCCGTCCCCTGGGAAGCAGTCGGAGTAGATGCCATGAAGGACATGTCGCTCCAGATGGCATTTCAGATAAACGACCGGGCTTCGGCATCTGACGAAAAAGTCCTCAGGCCGTTTTTCCCTGAAGGCGCTGTTTTCGACCGGCCATCAACTTATGCGACGGTTTTCCTGAACACGAATACCCCTGCTGAAGACTGCGAGAAGGAGCCTGGCCAGATGGTATCCATGGACATCCGTCAATGCGCCTATGAAAAAAAGGCGGAATGCTTCATTTCCCGGCGGAATGCATACTCCAAGTGCAATTTCTTCATCCGCGTAATCGATGATTCAGGAAAAGAGTTCAGGAGGCTGGAGCTTCCTCCGGGTTTGGGCGAACAGCGGATACTTCTTCCGTGGGACCAGGAACGCGCAGGCATCTTCAAGGTGGAAATAAGCCTGGACAGCGATGGAAAGCTCTTTGGTCCGGTTTCAGAACCATATTTCAATTCCGGAAAATCTCCGATATCCGGATACAAATCGCCAAGGACTGCGCCTGAGGACATGGAAAAGTTCTGGAAGGGGAAGATCGGCGCGATGCGGCAGCGGCCCATGAACATGAAGGCACAGGAACTTGTTTCGCCATGGGAAGGCGTCAAAGTCGAAAAGGTCACATTGGAAAACCATCGAGGGAACCCGATGACGGTCTTGATTTCGAGACGCATTGACGACGAAGGGAAAAGGCTGACTGCAAGATTGAATGTCTATCCTCCTATGAAATCCGACAAGCCGGAACCTCCGCAGAATAATTTCATCGGCGTGTCATTCTGCGGCTCGCTCCAAGGCGAATGCAAATTGCCCGGACAGAAACGCAACGAGGATCTATGGGCACGGGCCGAATCCTTGGATGGCTGTTACTGGCTTGACGTTGTCCTCGACGGGATTCGAGCGATGGACTGCGTTGCTGAAAGATCGTACAGTAACGGAAAGTTCTTCATTTCAGGCGGGAGCAGAGGCGGCTGGTATTCGCTTGCGCTTGCCGCAACCGCCCCGGATCGAGTGATACTTGCGAATTTCGCATCACCATGTTATTCGGATGTGACAATGAACATGCAGCTCGGGCATAGCTCTGCGGCAGGTGAAATCTACACCGTCTTCGAACGCGACAGTAAAATATCAGGAGGCAGGATATTCCAGAACTTCCGCTACTTCGATCCCCTGTTCCTATCTGAAATCATGAAGACCAATGTACTTTTCAGCGCCGGCCTCCAGGACAACATATGTTCGGCAATAGGAATGACTGCGGCCGCGAACAGGATGCCTGAGAATCGGTGCCACTTCATCCTGGACTCCGAGGCGGGACACGCCGGCTCCCCGTACAGAGGTGAATTCACTCAGGCGCTTGAAAAATATGTTCCCGATTCCATGAAGACAGAAGCAATGCCATGAAATAAAAATGATTTGAAGTAAAAAATAATCAAGAGGAGGAAGCAATGTCGCAGCAAATTCTGAAAAGTGTGAAATCATTCAGGGCCGTCTTCATCATCGCGCTGGCAGTTACGACGGCAACTGCGTTTCCGTCGAAGGCGGAACAGCTGAGGGGGTTCGGCGGAATCAAAATGTCGCCTGCGAATGAAAACGCGTCAGTCTTTGAATGCGAGAATCCGGAGCGCGCCATCGTCCTGCTCCATAAGATCGGACGCGACATGAGCCAGAGCGCAACTACCAAGCCGGAATGGAGGAAGATCAGGAATGGAAACGCTGGGATCCCGGTACTTGTCAGGCCCGGCCTCGGAAGCTTCCTGCTCGCAGCAAAGGGTAAAAAGGTCCTTGTCTTCACAAGCCCGAAGACCGACGATCTCAACTCCGTCTTCAACCCGATATTGAATGAGATATCCGACGCTAAATTCTTCGATGAGAACTTCAGATATCCGTACTATCTCGACAAGTTCTCGCATTTCGGGATCGGGTCGTGGTATCCGAGCTACTGGGATGCCAATACACCGAAAGGGACGCCGAACGATGTTGACAGCCACTTCAAGTTTGCAAAGGATAATGGATTGACGATCCAGCCCAACGCCGGTGATTACCTGCTCCGCAACCTCCTCCCAAAACTGCACGAGTTCGACAGGCCCTACCATTTCGCGCAGTGGCAGGAGTGGAGCCAGGACCTGGCCAGGATGGCGCCGGAAGAACTTGTGATGCCCAACGACAAGTTCACCGCAATGCCAAGCTACTACGGACAGGTGAGCGAAGGCGGACGCAAGCTCCTCAAATACCGTGACTGGTGCTTCCAGGACATTGTCAAAGGCCTGAAGGACGATCCACTGCTTGTGGACTGGCTTGATCCGAACGGAGAGGTCGGCCCGTTCAACGGTTTCCAATACTGGGACTTCTCGGAAGGCAACCGGCTGAATCTCGTCCGCTACCTTAAGACCGTGCGCAATTACACGCCTGAGACCCTTGGCGAGGCATGGCATGGCGACAAGAACCGTTTCAAGTCCTGGGACGACGTGAAAATTCCAATGAGCTATGAATTCTACGGATGGAAAGAAGGAGATCCTGTTGCCGACAAGGATTGGAAAGTCCATCCCGCGACGGTGGATAAAAAGGAAGCTGAACAGAAACCATGGTATGAGCTTGTGAGCGACTGCCCCCTTTCAGTCCGTGATGGAATAGAAAAGAAATACACCGCTTCCGATTTCAATGATCAGAACTGGCCCTCGTTCAAACTTCCAGGCGGCGAACTTCCCCCCATGTTCTGGCGCAGCAGCCATACGCAGTTCTGGTATCGCGGCACCTTGACCGCAAGCAAGGAATGGCTTGCAGACGCCAGGAAAAATGGCAGGGTGTACATGACCGTGGCATCCCTGACCAACGCAAAGGGATGGAAAAATCCCGACCGCCTCTGGGTCAACGGCAAGGAAGCTGCCTGCATTTATCGCTGTCCTG
>JBAQUG010000059.1:0-1642 GCA_049297395.1 Victivallales bacterium
ATATAAAGGAGTTCATGGGTGATTCCATTCTGATTGATGCTGGAAGTGAGTCGGTCTGGGAACGTGATATCAGGTGCCTCAGGGAACGGAATGAATGGAAACACATGAAGATCGACAAGATTGATGACGACCTGGAACATTCGCATATGGCGCAAGCTATGTTTGGATGAGTCCGGTATCTCAAGGGGCCGGTGTAAAAGCCGGTCTTTTTTTACTTATCGTAAAGATAAGCGTGGCGACAAAAATAAAACCCCCGTCGCCGGGGGTTTTTCTTGTCTTGTCATACCGCATCATGCTATGCCGCGTCATGTCACGTCACGCCAGGCCGTGTCGATATGATACCTTGATCATATCGAAAGAAATAATTAAATCTCTTTCGAAGTATCCTTTCTGTTCTCAAGCAGGTTCAGCTGTCCCGCATGTTTCCACTCATCGACTTCTTCCCGCAGGTCATTGGAAGGAGATTCGACGTGTATCAGCATGGTCCGTATGCCTTTCGCCCTTAGATACCTTACTGGATGGATGAAGTCAAAGTCGTTGGTCAGCAGATAAACGGCATCGAGGCCTTCCGTCTGCGTGACCATGTCAACAGCCATCAGTGTGTCGCAGTTAAACTGACCTCTTCCGCATCTGCCCTTTTCCTGAATATAAACTATTTTAAAACCAGATCTTTTTACGGCATCATAAAAGGATATTTGGTTCCCTTCAGGTTCAGGCGCATAGAAGTTCGCTATCCGGATAATTCCGCCCCTGCCACGGATATGATCGAAAAGCCTGTCGAAGCTTAGATCCTTACCACCATTCATCTTGATGTTCAACCAATCAAAATAAATTGCGCAGCGAAACGGAACTGATTGTTTCGTGTCGTTGAAAGTCATTTTAAACCCCATGATTAATAAATTTTATTGTTTGGATGCATGCGCCCCTCAACATAGTTTCAGTTGAGGGGCGCATTGTTTATAGGCTCATCGTATTATGATATTTTTCTATTCAGGCCAGTAGACTCGGATGGCCAATTACTGTTTATGTATTCTTCGTAATCGTCTTTTCCTGCCAGGACATTACACACCATCTGTGTGATTTTTTGAGCCTTTAATATATTCCATTGGAGAATCCTGGGATTGCCCCTCTCTGCAACATATTCAGCATATATAGGGGTGCCATTGGAACCGCTCTTCAAGGTATTGCTTGCCAGATATACTCCTGCCGGAAGCTCCATGAAGAATTTTTTCGTCAACGTCTGCCTCATCGGGAAATTCATTGTGGCGGCGCTCTTCTGATTATTCTTTTGGGCGATATCAGTTCCGCTGACTTCTATATCCTTGTGCTCGGATATGGCTTTCCCGTGTTCAAATGTCCGAGTTTTGATTTTTCCACAGAGTCTTGCTCTTTCCTTATCAAGGAGCTCCTGTGTTTTTGTTTCAAAATCCTTTTTCATCATCTCCTCTTCCTCCTCAATTTCACGTGAAGCAAATTCTTTGAAATTGGCAAAAAATCGCTCTTCCTCGCCTTCTAGCAGACGAGGGAGTGTGTTTTCCATAAAATCCCTCTTTAGCCCCTCCTTGATGATTTCAAGCTGTGACTGCAAGGTATTTTCCTCGTAGTCTTTAATAAATGATTCCTCGGCCTCTTCCAATTCGCC
>JBAQUG010000060.1:0-11625 GCA_049297395.1 Victivallales bacterium
TTGTTCGTCATCCCGACTCCCTGCGGGGTCGGGACTCCTCTTTCGCACCATGATAATCAATCCGAAATCTTCGCCAGCAAATACCCAAGTTATTTTTTAGCGGACCCTAAGTTCGGGATTTTGAGGCCGACATGGCTTTTATACGACAAAAGTTGGTTAGGCTTTCTGTGTCCGCCAAAACGTCATGGACGAGCAGGTGTGTGTTTACTGAATCTATCAGGGAGGTGAGCATTCCTCCGAGATCGTCGGAATGCGAGAATGACGCCGAGAACTCAGTGAACCTGCCGGAAAGCGAGCTTATCATCTCCCAGCGTGCCACACCCGCCTTCTGGGGCGCTATGGTGCCGAAGTCCGCGAGCAGGCTGCTGGTCCTGTCCTGTCCGTTCACTTCGCTGCCGAGAATCCTGAAATTTATAAGAAGCCCGTGGGCGTTGTCAACGATCTTCGGCTGTCCGGAATCAATCTTCAGGTTGTTCGCCGGACCAAAGCCTATGTTCGCCACGCGCACGCCTAGACCGAACGGTACTGCAGTTTCTACTTCGGTTGTGAATCGATCATCGGCATATACCTGGTTTGGGATGAAATAGTCGAGTTTCAGGTCGGGCATGGGTTTCACGGAGATGGTATCCGGAATGACTTCTGTGACAGTTTCTATCTCCTTGAGCTTGTACGTGAGCGTCGCGCCTACGGCATACTGGACTCCGGTGGGATTCGGGCCGCCCGCACCGGGAGCGGGTATGATCAGCCATTTGATCTCGGAGGTCGATGACATTGCCCACGAACCGGAAATCTGTTCTGGCCCATTCGAGAAAGCTTTCATCAACTCCTGATCCTGATTTTCCTGCTGGTTTTAGACCGAGGAAATCCATCAGGTTATTCTGACATTCCGGACGCATGCCGGTAAGGCATGTCCCTCCGATGTCGAAAGGAATTCTGTCGGGACGCCTTTCATCGCACATTCAAATCTTTCGCGAGAAGTCATGTGTCCTTTCAATGTATTCTGGTTGGAAAGCAGGTCGTGTTTTTATTTCCTATCGTGACTGGATCAATAACATAGCCATTATTTTCAGCAGGTAAAGGTATCATTATTTTAAAGGGACTTAAAAAATAACTGGACAGATTCAAATTATAGTCCGTTTGATTTCAGGCATGCCAGGTGTTAATTTCTTAAAAACAGGATGGATCCCCGTGGCAAACAAGGAAATAATCGAAAAGATATACAAGCTCAATATGCTTCTGAAGACCAAGAACGGGCAGATGGCGGCAGTTCTTGAAAGGTCGACGATCCCTCTTATAGAACACGAAAAACCGCTCGCATCGGCAACGCGCGAGGAGCTTATGGAGATCGCTGGCATTGGAGAGGTCATGGCAGATCTGATCCTCAGGGTGATAAAAGGGGAACATGTATACGATATTGCAAAGTCTGTTCCGAAGTACAAGCGCAGGGAAAAATGGGAGATAGAATGTTTGGAATCTGGAGCCAGCTCCCGGATTTGAACCGGGGACCGACGGTTTACAAAACCGTAGCTCTACCACTGAGCTAAGCTGGCGTGGAGGAAAATATTAGCTTCCAAACTCATTTCTTCAAGGATAATTTTTAAAAATCGAGCTTTATATTTTCCTTATCTGACCTATATTTCAAGACATTGGAAACTTGCCATGCAGAATAATGGCGTTTCTTTTTGCGACTTGAGCTTGAATTTCGAGTTTTCTTTTGCTATTCTTGTAGACCTTAACCGGAGGATTGGAAGAACAATGGGGAAAAACAGCGAATACACCTTGGAGCTTCTACTTGAATCCGGCATGCTCACACAGGAACAGATCGACCAGGGTTGGCAGAAGGTCGCCGACTCAGGCGGGAAAATGGACATCCTGGACTCCCTGAAGGAACTCAAGTTCATCGATGAAAAAGAACTTCTTTCGATACTTGCCCAGCAGTACGGACTTGAAACAATAGAACTATCTGAATACCAGATTCCTCCCGAAGTAGTCGAATCCATGGCTCCAGACATCGTAAAGGAATACAAAGTCATTCCGGTGATGAAACACGAGAACACGATCACCATTGCGATTAGCGACCCTTCTGATCTTGAAACCATAGACGCTCTCAGATTCAGGCTTAAATGCGATATCGAAGCCGTCGTAGCCTCCAGGGATGACATATCAAAACTCATTGATCATTATTATGGAAGCATCGGTGAAAGCGTCGATTCGTTCCTTGAGGGAATGGAAGAAGGCGATGTCCAATCCCAGATTGCCGGAGCCATAGGCGGAGACGATGACGCCGTTGAAGACGATGCCCCCATCATCAAGCTTGTTTCACTGATCATAATCGAAGCATTTAAAAAGAGGGCCAGCGATATCCACCTCGAGCCTCTTGAGAAGCGCTACCGCGTGAGATACAGAATCGACGGCGCCCTCCGCGAAGTTGAAGGCCCTCCGAAATATCTGCAGCCAAATATCACAAGCCGTCTGAAGATCATGTCGAAACTAGACATATCCGAAAAAAGAGTCCCCCAGGACGGACGTATCCAGTTGAAGGTTGAAGGAAAGGACATCGACCTGCGCGTGTCGACGATCCCTACGACGCACGGTGAAAGTATCGTCATGCGAATTCTCGACAAGTCAAGCATCCAGCTTGACATACCAAAGCTCGGTTTCTATAGCGACGATGAAGAAATGATCAAGAAAATCCTGGCTCTGCCGGATGGAATCTTCCTCGTTACGGGTCCTACCGGTTCCGGCAAAACGACATCTCTGTATGCATTTTTGAATACGATCAATACTCCGAACCGCAAGATCATCACTGTTGAAGATCCTGTTGAGTACCAGCTTGGAGGTATAAACCAGGTGCAGGTGAATCCTATAATCAAGTTTACTTTTTCCGCCGCCCTCCGTGCAATGCTGCGACAGGCGCCGAACATAATCATGGTCGGTGAAATCCGAGATTTGGAAACCGCTGAAATTGCCATCAACGCCTCTCTTACAGGCCATCTTGTGTTCAGTACCCTTCACACGAACGATGCTCCCGGCGCTGTCACACGACTCATAGATATGGGTGTCAAACCCTTCCTTGTGGCATCAGCCGTCAAGGCCATCATGGCCCAGCGCCTTGTGAGAAGAAACTGCAAAAACTGTTCAGTGCCGTACGAACCCGATGAAGAAGAGCTCCAGATACTTGGAATTGACAAGGAATTTGTGAAAAGCTCCACCCTGATGAAAGGGAGAGGATGCAATGAATGCGGTGGAAGCGGATACAGGGGAAGGGTTGGAATATATGAGATATTCATGATATCCGAGCAGATCCAGAATCTCATTTATGAGAAAGTATCATCAAGTGTCATACGCGAGGCGGCAAGAAAATCGGGGATGAGGACTCTTCGCGAGGACGGTCTCAGGAAAGCTGCTTCAGGTACGACGACACTTGCTGAGGTTGTGGCAAATACGGTCATGGATGAAGCGTCAGACCACTAATTTTATAAGGATGATTTCAATATGCTTGATCCCGAAAGCGAAACCTTAAAAGGCATACTTGTATCGGAAGACATATGTTCTGAAGACCAGCTTGTGGAAATAGAAGAGGAATACCACAGGACAGGCAAGCCTTTTGCCACGCTTCTGATGGATTACGGCATTATAACTGAGGAAAACCTCCTTCAGCTGATAGCTACAAGCCTAGGTACGGACGTAATAGATCTTACAGGTCTTGAACTTCCAAAAGAAGTCATAGATCTCGTTGATTCCCAGACTATAAGGATGTATGGAATAATTCCGGTATCATTTGACGGGACAGCCATAACGATAGGTTCAAGAAACCCTCTCAACTACCAGATTGCGGATGAACTAAGATTTATACTTGACAAGGAAATCAGGATCGTCGTTGCAAAGGAAAAGCAGATTGACACTGCGATTGAGAAATTCTATCCTGTCGAGTCGGAAACCATGCACGACATACTTGCAAACCTTGAAGTCGATCTTCAGGAGGCTGGAGACAAACACTTTGAAAACATAAAGGATGAGGACATAGAAAACCTGGCAAACGAGGCTCCTATCGTCAGGTTCGTGGACGTTGTCATGTATCAGGCCATCAAGGCGAAGGCCAGCGACATCCATTTTGAGCCCTTTGAAAAAGAATTCAAAATAAGATACCGTGTTGATGGTGCTCTTTACGAAATGGCTCCTCCTCCGAAGAATCTTGCTGTCCCAGTAATAAGCCGTGTTAAAATCATGAGCGGACTGAACATTTCCGAACGCAGACGTCCACAGGACGGTCGAATCCAGTTGAAAATCGGTGGAAGACCTGTTGATCTGCGCGTTTCAAGCCTTCCCACATCGCACGGTGAATCAGTGGTTCTCCGAGTCCTGGACAGATCTGTCGTAAATCTCGATCTCAATGTTCTTGGAATTGCCGAAGACGTCCTGAAATCCATGCGCCAGCTGATCCACATGCCCAATGGAATATTTGTCGTTACAGGTCCTACGGGTTCCGGAAAAACGACAACCCTCTATTCATGCATAAAGGAATGCAATGCCCCTGAGGACAAGCTCCTGACTGCGGAAGATCCGGTCGAATACGATCTCGAAGGGGTAATCCAGCTTCCCATACATGAAAGCATAGGGATGACTTTCGGCAGGGCGCTGCGTGCATTCCTCCGGCAGGATCCGGACATCATAATGATCGGAGAGATCCGAGATCTTGATACCGCGCAGATGGCCATCCAAGCTTCTCTTACAGGCCATTTTGTGTTCAGCACCCTCCATACAAACGATGCGTCCGGCGCAGTTACACGACTGATTGATATGGGCATTGAACCCTTCCTTATCACATCATCGTTCGTTGGCATCCTAGGACAGCGCCTTATTCGAAAAGTCTGTTCCACTTGTAAGACTCCATTTGAACCTACCGAAGATGATTTAAAGCTCTTAAGCCTCACAAGGGACGAAGTGGGCGCTAGGAAATTCTATTACGGCAAAGGTTGTGCAAACTGCAACCAGAGCGGTTACAAGGGACGGAAATCCATCTCCGAACTCCTCGTCATGTCCACCGCAATACGTGAACTAATCACCAAGAAGGCTCCTACTATCGTGATAAAGGAAAAAGCCAGGGAGCTTGGTATGAGGACCATGAGGGAGGACGGAGTCAGATCAATTCTCGACGGGGAAACTACAATGGAAGAAGTCCTCAAGTACACTTGACGCAGTTTTTATTCTTTAAAGATAAATTAAAATACAGGTGCTTTTATGGATATGGAAATGGGAGATCTGCTCCAGCTTGTTGTTGATGAGGGTGTAAGTGATTTGCACATAGAAGTAGGGGATCCTCCGATGCTTCGACTGCATGGTTCGTTGACTCCTGTTGACGCTGCCCCCCTCACTCCTGAAGACACTGAAAGACTCGTTAAGGCGGTCGCTTCAGAATCGCACCAGCAGAAAATCAAGCAGGAAGGCGGTGTGGACTTCGGTTTCGCGTTCAGCGAGAAGGCCAGGTTCCGCGTAAGCTGCTTCAAGCAGAAGGGCTATTATGGAATGGTTCTAAGACAGATCCCCAGCAGGCTGCTTTCACTTGACGCCATTGGCCTTCCTCCGTCAATCAAGGATATTTTATTCAGGCCTCGTGGACTGGTTCTTGTAACAGGCCCCACTGGAAGCGGGAAAAGTACAACTCTAGCATCAATGATGAACGTAATCAACGAGGAGAGGGACTGTCATATCATCACTGTTGAAGATCCGATAGAGTTCTATCACCAGCATAAAAAAAGCGTCGTCATACAGCGTGAAGTCGGAGTGGATGTCCCTTCATTTTCAGAAGCTCTCAGAAGGGCTCTGCGACAGGATCCTGACGTCATACTCGTCGGAGAAATGCGCGATCTTGAGACAATGGAAGCTGCTGTTACGGCTGCAGAAACAGGACATCTTGTGTTTGCAACCCTGCATACCACGGGTGCCGCACGTACGGTCGATCGAATCACTGATGCCTTCCCCACAAATCAGCAGGATCAGATCAGGACCCAGCTGTCATCATCGCTCATCGCGGTAATATCCCAGGTCTTGCTTCCCAGGGTTGACAAGCCAGGACGCGTGGCTGGGTTTGAAATCATGATATCGACACCCGGAATACAGTCTCTTATCCGTGAAAATAAGACCTTCAGGATAACCTCTGAACTCCAGACAGGTGCGAAATACGGCATGAACACCCTTGACTCGCATCTTCTTGAACTTTATCAGAACAATATCATCTCCTACGGCGAAATGATCATGAAGGCACAGGATGCACAAGGAATACTTCAGAAACTTGAAGGAGCGAGCAAGAGAAGGTAGATTATATCAGGAAATGATGCTCGTGGGTGCGACACGGCATTTTTCATGCTGTATTTCATGACGGGAATATTTATATTAAAATAAATTAAAACAAGGAGTTTCGCAATGCCTATTTTCCAATACACTGCAATGGATTCTTCAGGAAAAGAGAAAAAGGGCAGGATGGAGGCGGCAAACGAGCAGGCTGTAAATGCTGCCTTGAAGGATCAGGGGATGTTCCCCACTACCATCAAGGAGGATGCCGGTTCCAAGAAGACGGCAAGGGCTGGGGCAGCCCAGCAGGGTGCTGCACCGAAGAAATCAATGATGAATTTCGGCCTGTCCCTAGGCGCTCCGGCTCTAAAGACAAAGGATCTGACAATCCTCACGCGACAGATTGCAATCCTCCTCGATGCAGGCCTTCCTCTTGTCCGTTCACTGAGAACCCTTGAGAAGCAGGCGAAAAATCCAGGTGTAAAAAAGGTCATGAAGGAAACTGCGGATTCCGTTGAAGCAGGATCCACATTCTCTGAAGCTCTCGCCCAGCATCCCAAGTCATTTGACAAACTATATCTGAACATGATACGGGCTGGCGAGGCCGCAGGTGCCATGGAAGTCATCCTCGACCGTCTGGCCAAGTTCATGGAAAAGGCCGCCAAACTCGCAGCCAAGATCAAGGCGGCGTTGATTTACCCAGTAGTCGTTCTTACTATCGCCTTGTTGATCACTTCAGGATTGATGATATTCATCGTTCCCAAGTTCGAAAAGATATTCTCAGAACTGCTCGAGGGTGAAAAGCTCCCTCCTCTTACCCAGTTCGTCATCGGTATCAGTAACATCATGCAGAAGCATTTCATAGAAACCGCCATTGTCATAGGAATAATGATCTTCATATACGTGATGATTGGCAAGACAGTAAAAGGAAAATTCGCAATAGATTGGGTGAAATACAGGGCTCCCTTGTTCGGTCCAATCATCTCAAAGTCATCAATCGGTAGATTCTCGAGGACGCTTGGTACTCTAATGAGTTCAGGTGTCCCGGTGCTGAACGCCCTCCAGATTGTTCGAGACACCTCCGGAAATGAAGTCGTCTCGCAGGGTGTCCAGAAAGTCCATGACGCTGTAAAGGAAGGAGAAGGATTGGCTGGCCCTCTTGCAGCCACGAAGATTTTCCCCGACATGGTCATTAGTATGATCGAAGTAGGCGAGGAAACAGGTAAGCTTCCGGACATGCTTGAGAAAATAGCTGAGACCTATGACGATGAAGTTGACAACGCCGTTGAAGCTTTGACATCCATGATTGAGCCTTTGATGATCATATTCCTTGCCGTAGTCGTCGGTACCATCGTTATAGCCCTGTTCATGCCTCTTATCGCCATCATCAACAAACTTGGTGGATGATTCTGCGACAAGCGGACAAAAGATGAAGCTGGCTGGCATGCTTCCAGATGCCAGCCGGTTCTAATCCAGCTTCAATGAAGTAATCTTCTTCTTGAATTGCATTAGGAGTTCGCGTAGACTTTCAGTTTTCACCAAGTTGACAGTATCTACAGTGTTTATAAGCAGGGTTGGCGCAACATCCTTCTCTATAAAGTCCGATTTAACTGATATGACAGCCTCCTTGCTTTTCATGTTCCACATGTCAAGATGCGAGAGGAGCATTACATCCCTGTTTGATCCTGGAAGCCACAATGCTCCAATTATTGTAGGGTCTAGAAGAGCCGATGGATTCATGTATTTGTTGACTTTGATTATCCCCCTTATGGTAACAAGAGCATCTGCACCTTTGCTTTCAGCTTCCTTCATTATGGATTTCATGTCCTGTAAGGAATGTTCCTGGTCGGGGATAAAAAAATATTCCGAAACATACTTTTCTTTCTTAAGGTCGTCGGCATAAGAGGAGATCATCTTCCTCTCGGTTTGGCTCCAGTCCCAGCTTTCATAAAAATCATTGGAGGCGTCAACGGTCTCAAGATCCGTGAAAATAGCAAGCTTGAAAGGTTTTTTCAACGGAGCGTCTGCAGCCTGAACCCTGTCAAGATTGACTGTATTAAGACGTTTTTCAGCGGAAATCTTGTCAAAACTGGTTGAGCATCCTGCTAACAAGGCGATAATAATAATTACTGACAATAACTTTATTTTCATAAAACCTCCAATTTAAATTCCTTCATGTATGGAATACTCGTATTGATGATTTCCATTTTGATATTATTAGAGCCTGCCGTACTTATTTCAAGTAATCTAATACCAGCACCGCTGTTAAGTATTTTTAATTCAATCTTATATTCTGGCAGAACGCATTCAATGAAATAGTCCGCCCCGTTTCCCACCCTTCTTTCTGACCGATAAGAGATATTCCCGCTGCCGACAATCATACTGTCTTTGGAAATGACCTTTATCTCGCATCCTGAGGCCGAGGCGTTTTCCACAGTGTTTTTCGAAAACCAACTCTGCCTGTACTTCTCGGGAATCATCAAATTGGATACCCTGGTCCCTGTCAGGACATATCTTGAACCGGCACAGAAGTCCTTTCTGGATTCACAGACAAGAAGAGTGTCGACGTAGTCAATCCCCCTGCCAGCGAAAATATTCAACAGCGGCCTGCTTGTCTCTTTTGAGCTCGCATTGATCACGAAAGCTCCTCTTTTCCCCGGCGGGCACACGGCTATGACAGGCTCCTGGCTTTCCCCCCCACACAGTACGAAGACCGATCCGGAACTGAATGAACATTTCCAATACCAGAGGCTTATCATGAGAACTATTGAAGCTGCAGAAATGAAAAACACCTTCTTTCTTTGAGTCACCACAAGAACAGTGACAGCAATATAGAATAATATGAGGATTAAAAACGGGGGTTTAAGAAGATATTCATTCCCGAATGATGCCCCTAACTCACTTGCCGTGCGGATAACATTGAGAGACCATTCGCTGACCGCATCTGCGATATTCGCAAGTGGAGCCAGAGGATAGACAAATATCTTGGCGACCACGGCAGCAACAAACAGGGAAACGAAAGGTATTATCGCAAAATTAGTGATGATTGAAGAAGGCACGAAGATTCCCTGGTAGACGAGGCAGAGGCCCAATCCCGACAGCCATGCTACAAGACTTGTGATAAGGGAACGCAGGAGAGTCCTGATGGATCTGGTCTTGAGAAGATAGAAAGTCAATCCCCCGCCTGATGGCAGCCATCTTGACAATTCCAATGCCGACGCCACCCACTTTTCTGAATTATTCCAGGAGAGGACAAGAAATCCTGCAACTATGAACGAAAATTGGAATCCTACGTCAAGTACAGCAAAAGGATTATAGATGAGAATCATAGAAGCGGCGAAATAAACTGAATTCATCGAGGATGATGGATACAGGAATGCCCTCTGCACACACCATACGCTTATCATGAGAAAAGCCCTGACGGCAGGAGGAGGCATCCCCGTCGTGAAAACATATAGGAATATGATTGCTGGAACAACAAGATGCCTGGCGGTAAATGGAACCCATCTGAAAGCCCAGAAAAGCATTACCGCTATAATTCCTACATGAAGCCCGCTTATTGAAAATACATGTATTGTACCGCTCTTAAGAAAGTTTTTCCGGTCTTCTGCATTCAGCCCCTGCCTGCATCCGAAAATGATTGCCGCACCTATCTTCTTATTCTCAATATCCTTCATACCATCCACACTCTTGTTCATCAGGAAATCCCTGAATATCAAGACATTTCGATAGAAATAATATTTCCCGGGCCTGCTTTCTATCACACATGACTCCGCCTTGTAGATCCTACGTGTCCCATTTGCGAGAAGATATCTTTTAAAATCAAAATCCCCTTTGAAAAGAGGATGGGTCGGAAGTATGAAAGCTCCTTTCATGACAATAATGTCCCCATAACCGAGTCTCGGACATTCCCTTGGCAGTATCACCGCTGAAGATCCTTCCGTCCGCTTCCATTCATCTGACGCGGAATATTTGAACTTTTCCACGTTGATTTTCATCAGATAGGGCTGGGACATCCAACTGGAATCATCTGAAGATGAACAGGTAGTATCAGCCACCTGAGCCACCACGACTGCCCCGCAATTCCTGTCCGGCAGCATCGAATCGTAATGTTTTCCCGATGGGCTCCTGGCAACCATTATCAATAAAAATCCTATGAGGGCGAACAATCCTATTTTGAAGCAGAGACCATGGTTCAGGAAAATCCATGAAATAGCAACGGCGAATAAAGGCAGAATCAATGCATAAAAATCCCTGATCTCCGGATCCATGGCAAAAGGCAGTATTCCGGCCATAAGACCTGCAAGTATCGCCAGTGATGGATTAAGACGGAACTGATCTTCCAAAAGCTTTTTGATTTTGAGCATAGAATTCATTGTTTCATTAAGTGTCTAATAATACCACTAATTTCCCAGAATCAAAAGCATGAAATCCTTCAATGTCATCCCAGAGGATGACGGATGGATGGATTGCTGGATGACCCGCCTTCGCAGAGAAGAGCTACGGCGCGGCAAGATGGATGATTGGGTTTGAGTTAAAGTTAACACAGAAGTCATTGGTATGCATGAGAATTATTGGAAAGTCATTTCGGATAATTTTTCCAGGTCGGTCGGACGGGGTCACCCACTCCCACTTTTGACAAAGAAAAAGATTATGATACGCTCCTCCAATAAGAAAAGGAGAGTCAAAGTGGCGTGACTCAGGCGGAAAATATATTTCATAACTCAAGTTTTGCAGTTCGTTTTGAGCACAAACTTCATGCGGCTTTTTCTCCAATTCCATTTGCAAACTCCTCATTGTTAAGAGTTTTATCAATATTTCCATTTTGGCTTAAAAACAATGGAAATCGGATTCCCTGCCTGAATGCGGCGTATTCAGGCGAATTCAGGACATCGTAGAGGCTGACAGTGTCAAGGCCTCCCATCTTTGAGGCTATGGCTGTCAGTATTCCAGCGGATGGCATATGTCTCAATCGCCTTGATGTAGCTCATTTCGAGGTCGGTGGACAGAAGGCCCCCCATCAATTCGCAGGCAAGTGTTATTTTGTCTTTCCTTAATTCTTTCTTGCGCTTGGCTCCTTGGGATTGCGTTCCTTGGAAAACTTCTTGCCTCTTTTGAGTTCCAGTTTCTTTTCCGCAGCCATGCTGAAATCAAGCATCTTCATATAAACCCCATTGAACCAGGCCAGTCCGACAAGAAACAACGGCATGGCGATTGCCGTTTCAAAAAGCGATGAGACCGCAACACCGGTGCGTTTTTCAATCCCTCCAGCACGGGAAAAACTCGACAGATTGAATTCCCTTCGGATGTTCACCCATAACGGATCCATGTCTT
>JBAQUG010000061.1:0-3799 GCA_049297395.1 Victivallales bacterium
TATTTTGCCTGCTTTTCGTTTTTCTTTGCAAGGGCCTCGCTGACTGGAGGCCTTGCCATTGCTTTCTCCGTCAATTCTCCTGCCTTTTCAAGCATGATGGTGTCGTCGAGCTTTAATGCTATTTCGGTGACTTTTCCATAGAGTGAAATGTAATCTCTGTAGGGGGGGGGGGGGCATTAAGCAGCGGTTTCAGATATTCCTTGACGATGTTTGGCTGGACATTTTTACTTTCCAGGGAATACAAGCCGTTGTTCCAGATTTCAAACCGTGATTCACTTGGGCATTTACCTATGAACTTCTGGAAGTCCTGTACCGTTATTGTGCATTCAGGCCTGGTATCAAGAAGGAAATAGGAATATGCGGGATACGACTCAGGTCTCTGTGGCAGTTTCAGTATCTCCTTATACAGCTTCTCCCGCTCCTTCTTATTGTCTATCGCTATTGCGAGATTGACTATCGCCTTGACTTTCTCGGAATCATTTGAGGCATCGCGTACAGCATCTTTGAGCTTTCCGATTTCAAGGCTTTTTCTAGCGCTGTTCCTGACGGATGCAGGCAGTTTTGAAAGGATCATCTCCGAACTGAATTTTGGTGTTTTTAACTTGCTCAGTGCAGCCTGCCTGAGTATGGACTCGCTGTAAAAATATAAAAAAAGAGCCGTAACAAATATTATTGGTACGGCTCTTTCTGGATGTCTCATTTTATCTGACCGCTATTTCGTCTCCGCTGCCTTCGCGGGAGCAGCTGCTTCATCCTTTGGAGCACCACATGCGCTGCAATGAGCACCTTTCTTCACGGCGCCGCAATCTGCGCATACGCCGAAGACGATGACTTTGTGTCCGCACGAAGAGCAGAACTTGTCGCCAGGGGCATATACTGCAAGACATACGTCGCAGAAATTCTGTCCCTTCAGATAGTTCGACTTCATATAGGCTATCGTGTTAAGGATGTTCTGGTTGTCAGGATAATTCTTCTTGAGGTTTGCAGCCTGCTGAAGAATCTTCTGGTTCATGTCCTTGACCGAGCTGGCTATGAAGGAGTAACCGAGATCCTCGACGCCCATTCTCACCTTGGTGGCGTTGAGGGCTTCATCAAGCCATGCGCAGAGCAGAGCCTGCTTTTCATTTACGATAGTGATGTTTTCCTTCCATTTCTTATTAAGGAGCTTTTCAGCTTTTGCTCTCATGAGGGAAGAGATTACATGAGGTTCCGGAGGAGAACTGCGTTTTGCAGCTGCCTCGAAGAACCAGTATGAATCAGCCTTGATCTTGCTGACTAGGGCGCTGAGCTTGTCCTTAGGCACATTGTGGTTCATGACAAATCCAGCGAGGAACGGGATTTTCCAGTTCGTTGAAAGCCTTGGATTGTCAGTTCCCTGCTTGAGCAGTTCCACTGCCTTGTCCGAAGCCTTGATGGATATCATCAGCGCGCCTATTTCATAGGCCTTCTGGAAATCCGGATCATTCTTGAGAATGGCTGCAAGCTTGTTGTAGACTTCGTCAACATTCTGATCCTTGATTGAATCAATGGAACCGCAGTAGTTGATGAACAGCATCCACTGGACATCGGCGATGAACTTATTGAATCCGAATACTGCCTTGCTGGCGGTTTTGTTCCTGTTTACGCAGGTTTTGCTCTGATCGTTGACAAGCGTTGAAGCAATCATTGATCCGGCTGCTGCTGCTATTACGATAACCAATATATGTATTACAATTGATTTTTTCATGATTATAACCCCCTTATTTTAGATCCTTCTGGTTGAAAATGAGACTTGCTACGGCTGTCGCAAAGACGCTGAATACTATACCCCATATCATGACCATGATGATGTATCCCCATCCGATGTGCGCGCCGTATACAGCTTCAGCACGGAGGTTGAAGAGGTTCAGGTCGGGTATCACTCCTCCGTAGAGGAACTTGACATTGCTGATTGCGACTGATGAATGGGCGAACCATATCACTATCACAGTGGCTGTCGCGGCAAGGAACTCAGGTACGAACACTGAGAAGAGTACGGCTATTGCGGACATGGGCACCACGCTTTCCATGATGAGCAAATGTCCTTTGATCATTGAGCCGTTGACTTCGCCGAATGCCGAGTTGAACACGAAGATGAATCCGGCCGTGATGAGCCCGGTGATTACGATGCCGGTTATCGAGATGCCAACCAGCTTTCCAATCAGATACTGTGTCCTTCCAAGCGGTTTTGAAAGCAGTGTGGATGCCACGCCCTCCTTCAATTCCTTTGGAATCTCAAATGCGATTGAGACCGTAACAAGAATTGCAGCGATTGTGTTTAGAACTAGCGAAACGTCCATCATCAACTGCTTGTGCATTCCCAGCGAGAGAATGTCATAGTTGTAGGCGCTTCCGATCAGAATCAGAACACAGACGATGAGGAAGTAAACAACGCGCATCCTCAGGATCCTGCGCCATGTACCTCCAGCTATTGCCATTATTTCGTTCATTTTTTATCCCCTTCCTTTTTTTATTATATATAATTAAGGTTGCGTATAACTTATATAATTTGTTGTGCGTTTTCAATCTTTCTAAAGAAAAAATCTTCAAGATTTTCTCTTGAAGGTGTGATTGTCAGTGCTTTTGGATTCTTTTCCGCCATCTCTTTGAGGCGTTTTGAAAGCTCCGGTTTATTCTGGAATACAAGTTCCCAGCTCCCGTCGGAAAGGCGTATCGTCCCCGTCGCTTCCGGCAGAAGATCCTTTATCATTTCATCTTCTCCGTGTTTCACGTTGACCCGGGATCCGGTTTCTGAAAGAAGCTCCTCGAGCTTTCCGCAGCACAGCAGGGTCCCTTGGTTGAGTATGCTTATCCTGTCGCACATTTTCTCGACATCGGAGAGGATGTGGCTTGAGAAGAATACGTTTGTCCCCCTGTTCTTCTGTGCGAGGATGATATCCTTCAGTTCCTGTCTGCCGTGTGGATCGAGACCGACAAGTGGTTCATCTAGGATCAGCAGTTTAGGTTTGTTGAGGATTGCCTGTGCGATCCCTATCCTCTGCGTCATTCCACGGGAGAAGCCGCCGAGTTTGGAGAACAGGTGTTTCGTCATCTTCACCGTGTCGACGACTTCCTCTATTCTTTTTTTCCTTTCAGCGGATGGGATTCTCAGGAGTTTGGCGCAGATGTCAAGGAATTCATATGCGCTGAGATAGGAGCTGAATACGGGATTGTCGGGAAGAAAGCCTATAAGCCTCTTCATCTCAAGATTGTCGGGCGGCTGTCCGAAGAGCAGCGCCTCGCCTGAAGAAGGCTTTATCAGATCCATGAGAAGGCGGATCGTCGTCGTCTTGCCAGCCCCGTTCGGCCCAAGGAATCCGAACACCGAGCCCTCTGGTATCTCTATGGTGAGCTTATCCAGCGCGGGCTCCTTCTTCTTCCAGAACAGGGTGCCGTAGTATTTTGTGAGTTCCTTCGTTTCAATTACATTCATTTTTATGTCTTTATTGAGTATTGCTTAAATTAATTTAATATGTAATATAATAAGGCTTTTGAAATTTACCACGCCTTGCAAAAAACTTAGCTTTTTTATGGATTGGCATTTGTAAAAAAAAAGTTTCGACGTAAATTCCCTGCTGCTCTAGAACATAAAATGATAACAACTAAGGATTTTTCGATTTCATGAATGAGTCTTCAAAGAAAAACGTGATTGAAAAATACGGACGCAAGAAGGGCGACACCGGTTCTCCGGAAGTCCAGATAGCGATCATGACTGAACGAATCAATGAACTTACGGGGCATCTCAAAAGCCACAAGAAGGATTTCAGCTCCAGAAAAGGAC
>JBAQUG010000062.1:0-10051 GCA_049297395.1 Victivallales bacterium
CTTGTGATCAGTGCGCGTACTGCGACCCGTGACATTAACAACAACGTAGTTCCGGAAACATTGCCCGGATGCCTACGCGAGTTTGCCGGAGTTTCGGTGGAGGAATATGGAAAGCTGAACAAACCAGGACAGAGGCCGTTCTTCCTGAAGTTCAGGGACAAGAAAATCAAGAGTGAAATATGGTACGAGATTTTGAACCTTGAAAACGCTTCTGCGCTCGCGAAATGGTCAGGCCGCCATCTCGATGGAAAACCTGCAATCTCCATCCGCAGTCTCGGGAAGGGGAACGTGATCTATACAGGCGTATATCTTACTGAGAAGATCCTTAAGATGCTCATGCCTGAATTTGCGAGGATCGCAGATCTCAAGCCGGTCTGGCCATCGGCTCCTAGGGGAGTTGAAACAGTTGCCAGATACAATGGAAAGAAGAAGATCTGGTTCTTCATCAATCACAACGATGACAAGGTCACCATGAAGAAGACTCCTGTAGGGGAAAATCTGATCGCCGGCGCGAAAAATTCCGGGAACGCAATTGTGCTGGACCGGTATGAGGTTGCGGTGATAAAGGAAGGCTGATTAAGGAACGCCGGCAACTTGCCGGCCCATTGAAATAGATGCCAGCAGGTTGCTGGCGTTCCTTTATAAAAATTTGCGCGGCAAATTTTTATTTCCAGTATTTTTCCAGGTGCTTTATTGCAAAGTATATGATTATACCCATTCCGATCATTATTGATACGAAAAGGAAGTAGGCCATCGGCCAGTTCGTGAATCCCACCATCTGGGAGAATTCAGACATTCCTCCGACGCCTGCGAAGAAGCTCGGGATCGCGACGGCTATGACCAGCGCGTTCAGATGTTTCATAAGGACGTTCAGCCTGTTGCTGAGGCTCGAAAGATATATGTCTATCATGCCCGCCGAAATATCCCGGATCGCCTCGATGGAGTCGATGACGTGGATGACGTTCTCGTATAAGTCGCGAAGATATATATTGGTGCTTTCCTTTATCAGGGCGGAACCGCATCTTTCCAACCCGCTGATCGTGTCCCTGGTGGGCCAGAGTATCTTCCTGAGGAAGATCATCTCCCTTTTCAGATGATGTATCTTCCTGAGGGTGTGAGGAGTGGGATTTACAAGAAGCTCATCCTCGATGTCCTCTATCTTCTCACCTATTTTTTCAAGGATCAGGAAGTAGTTGTCAAGTAGCGCGTCGAGGAGGACATATGCGAGATAGTCGGAGCCCATTTTCCTGACGCGTCCGCGGCCGGAGCGGATTCTTTCCCTTATGACATCGAATACATCCCCCTCGGTCTCCTGGAATGTGATGACGCAGTCGCCTCCCATTATCAGGCTTATCTGCTCGCTCTTGATCTCGTCCTTCTCCTCATTGAAGGTGAGCATCTTCACGACGATGAATATGTAGTTGTCGAAATCCTCGTACTTCGGGCGCTGGCTGGTGTTGAGGATGTCCTCGAGGATCAGCGGATGCATGTCGAAGTGATGGCCGATCTTCTCGATTATCGAGACGTCGTGGAGGCCGTCGACGTTTATCCAGGTGTTGCTGGGGGTGTTCTTGAACGGAAAGCAGTCCTCGACTTCCTGTGCGTCCTTCTCGACAAAGTTGTTCTCGTCAAAATCCATGATGCGGATCCTGACTTTCTTGGAGACTTTCTCGCCGGTATAGGCGACAGTTCCCGGTGGCAGCCCTTTCCGGGAGGAGAGTCCTTTAAGAAAATCGAACATTTCAAACATTTTTAATTCCTCTTCAACTCAGAATTTGTTGAATAATAAAGCCTAACCCGCTAAAAACAAGCACTAAAAATTAAAACTTTGCTGTTATTATATCGAAAGGATTGTAAGTTAGAAGCTTTTGTTAATCAACATGGTGGATAATGAATCAGCTATTTCTTGGGATTGATATAGGTTCTACAACTCTGAAGGCGGTCCTGTTAAGTGAAAAAGGTAAAGTACGCCACTCACTGTATGAACGCACAAAGCCTCTGAGCGACAACGACAGGATCACATGCAGCGGGAAATGTAACGTCTGCGGCGCCTGCAACCTAGGCTCCCTCAGGAAATCCATAGAACTCTTCCTCGCCGAGGCTGGCACTTCAATGGATGAGATAACCTGTACTGTAGTGACCGGAAGCCAGATCTTCGAGGACACCCAGCGTTTCATAAAATACGATTTCCATGTCAGCGAAGTCTCTGCCCATGTCGCCGGAGCACGCCAGTATTATCCCGAATGCAGGGCGGTTCTCGATGTCGGCGGCCAGGACAGCAAGGCAATGCTCTACAGCGAGGACATGAACCTCTGGACTTCGAAGATGAGCGGCATCTGCGCCGCCGGGACAGGCGCGTTTCTCGACAGTGTCGCCTTGAAGCTGAACATCCCTGTTGAACTGATGTCCGACAAGGTCAACTACGATTCGGATCTGGAGTTCTCATCCGTCTGCGCGGTTCTCAGCGCGACTTCGATCAACAAGTTCAAGAACAGATATCCGATCGGCGACATAATAGCCGGAGCATGCCGTGCCCAGGCGAGGACGATCATGTCCGGTGTCGGCGAGATTTTCCTCAATTACAAGGGCGACATTCTCTTCCAGGGCGGCGTTGCGGCAAACAGGGCGGTCGCATACTACCTCAAGGAGATCACCGGAAACAATATAGTCATACCCGAATTCCACAGGGTCATGGGCGCTCTCGGCGCCGCATGCCTCGCCAGCGAACATGCGAAGCTCAAGGGCACGCTCACAAAGGTAAATCTTGAATTCGACCGTTCCAAGCTCAAATCCGTACCCTTCAGGGCTTCCCTCACAAGGAAGGAATTCTTCTCCAAGAAGGGCGCTCCACTCGTATGGCGGAATCTATTCTTCCCCGCTGAGATATTGAACGCCATGGGATTCAGGATACTCACGCTTGAGACATATGCTGCCCTGCATGCGAGAAACCAGAAGAAGATCCGCCGTTCGTTCGATAATGCCGCCTACAAGGGGTTTTCAGCTGAAACCTGCTCCTTCCTCAGGGTGCTCCAGGGAATCGATCTTCCAAAACCTGTTTTCGCGGTCTCCACTACTGAACCCTGCCAGCAGGGCGAGAGGATATTCCATGATCTCACCAGAACCTACGGCCTTGAGGACAAGTTCTATTCCCTTCATACGCCTGCCGACTTCGACGACAGGACCATCGACCACGTAGCCGGAGGTCTCGAAGAGTCAGTATACCTCATTGAAAAGGCAACAGGCGTCAAAATGGACATGTGCCGTCTTTCAGAGGCCTGCGTATATTCCAACGAGGCCGCGGAGCTGTCGAAAAAATGCAACATGCTCAGGATGCAGAACCCTCCGCTGATCCGTGGAAGTGAAGCCGTCTATTTTTCCACAATGTTCTCACAGCTATGGGGAAGAAAGGACCTTGTCCAGCTCCAGTCCCTGTTTCTCGAAGAGCTTGAGATGCAGAGGGATAAATTCAAGGATGTTGTCAGCATAGATGACACGCACAGGCTCCTGTGGCTGCATCTGCCTCCGTTCTACAACAGCAAGCTGCTGGATTACATTGAGATAACATGCAATGCGCCGATAGTGTTCGAGGAAGTCAATTTCGTCGGATGGGACCCCCTGGATCCCGCCGATCCGTACCGTTCGCTTGCGAGGAAGCTTCTTACCGTCGGATTCCTTGATCCCAGGCTCCGCGTCAAGAACATAGGCCAGGGCAGCAAGTTCGGCAAGTTCAACGGCTGCATCCTCTACAGCCATGGGTTCGGACGCTGTTCGATGTCCGACAGCTGTTTCGTGAAGCATCTCCGGGAGGAGCTTACCAGCTTGAAGATCCCTCTTCTCGTCCTCGACGGGGACTGTATCGACTCAACTATCGATCCATGCAGCACCTATACAAAGGTCAGCGCCTACGTTGAAGCCCTCAACGACAAGAAATACGGCAACATATTCGGAGCCTGCAGCGGCAAGCCCGCACTCCAGAAAATGATGAAGAAGTCCCGCAGCATCATTCCTTTTGACTCTGCAAAAACTGCCTGGTGATCTTTCCGTTCGTGGCAAGCATCCCGTCTTCGGGATAATTGGATTTACCCTTCAGATCGCAGACTTCGCCTCCAGCCTCCTGCACAATCAGGACTCCGGCTGCGATATCATAGGGCTTGAGGTTCAATTCCCAGAAGCCTTCGAGCCTCCCGCACGCCACGTATGAAAGATCCACCGCCGCCGAGCCGTATCTGCGGATCCCGCGGAGCTTCGGGATGATCCTGTTGAGGATTGGAAGATTGTTCTCCTTCAGGTCGGACCTGATGCATGCAAAACCCGTGCTTAGGACGGAACTGATCAGCTTGTCCCGACCCGAAACATGGATTCTCCTGCCGTTGCAGAACGCCCCTTTCCCCTTTTCCGCCCAGAACATCTCTCCAAGCTTCGGCGCGTTGACGGCTCCGGCGATTGTCCTTCCATTTTTATTCAGTGCTATGGAAACCGAAAAGAAAGGCTGTCCATGCACGAAAGAGGTCGTGCCGTCTATCGGATCGATCACCCAGCAGTATTCGCTGCCTTTGGAAGTCCTTCCCGTCTCCTCGCCGAATATGTCGTGCCCGGGGAACTTCCTGTGGATTTTTGAGATTATGAAGTCTTCTATTCTCCTGTCGGCGACAGTGACAAGATCCTTCTCCGACTTGAAGTCGATATCGCGCGTCCTGAGTTTTGCGAATTCCGCAAGCGCGAGCCTGCCTGATTCGGAAGAGAGTTTCCTTACAAAGTCGAGCATAAATTATCCTGTGGTTTGGCATTATGGTTTACAGGGGATAATATATAGGCCGTGTTCCAATAATAAAAAGGGGAGGGGTTCAATGATAGACATAGGCAGTTGTTTTAGTTACGGGATTGAGAAGCTTAAGCAGAATCCGGCATACTACATAGGCGGGTTCCTTGTTATCGTCGGTGTTTCAATAGTGGTCAGTTTAATTTCCAATGGACTGGGTTTCATCTGGGGACTTGCCGTAGGTTTCGTAGGAGCTAAGCTGCACTTCAGCGAGCTTATCGGCAAGATAGCCGCGACCGGCGGCGGAGCCATCATCGGTTCCATCCTGGGGATTATCATCGCCCCGTTCATGGTCGGATACTACAAGGGGATCAGGAAGGAATATGAAGGCGGCCATGCGGAAATATCAGATGTGTTTTCCGCGATGAGCATTTCCGTGCCGTGCATAATAAACTATTTTGTGGCGAACATCATCATTGTAATCGGATTCATCTGCTGCATCATTCCCGGAATTCTCCTGAGCCCTCTGCTTAACCTGACAATCTTCTTCCTTGCCAAGGATGAGATCGATGGGATCAAAGCCGTTAAATGCGCATGGGAGGCCCTTAAGAAGTCACCGATTTTGATACTTTGGAACATCGTCCTGGGGATTTTCGCGGCGCTTGGACTTCTCCTATGCTGCGTTGGAATACTTGCAACAGCGCCAATCGCCATGTGCGCGACATACAAGCTCTTCCAGCAGGCGATAGGCGAGGACAAACAGGCGGTTCCAGCGAATCCTGTGCAGGCCTGATATGCATTGATGTTTGGGAAATAACTTTAAATAAGGCTCTTTCTACGGAAAGGGCCTTGTTTTTTTTCAGCCGCGTAAATTTTCCCGTAGCTCCTGTAAAAGATTTTCTTATGGTGTAGATTCTAAAATATGAAAGACAACAGGCTCACATCAGGATATTGCTTCGGCAATAACAAGGATTTCATCAAGATGGCGCGAGGTATGAATCTTACGCTGTTGCGCCGTTCGTCCGACAGCAAGGAGATCCGCGACTGCATTGAAAATCCCGAAGATCACCTGTCCGGATCCAATGTGCTCAAGGATTCAAGAAGCACCAAGGCGGGCATTGCCAGTCTTTCCGACGGCACCCGGGTGTTCATCAAGAGATATAACAACAAGGGGCTGCGCTATACACTCAGATACATGTTCAGGAACGCGAAGCCTTTCAGGACCTGGCAGGCGGCCTGGTATTTCGAAATGAACAATATCCCGACGCCGAAACCTCTCGCGGCATCGGCAAGCAGGGCTGCCGGCATCCTGGTGTCGGCCTATCTCGTGACGGAATCCATTCCGGACCTGGTTCCAACTCTTGATTTCTGCAGAACAATGTTCGCAAACAGGAAGATGCAGGTGGTCTTTTCGGATTCGGTCTGCAGCCTGCTGTCGAAGATGCATGACGCAGGAATATATCACGGTGATGCAAAGCTCAGCAATATATATGTAAGTTCCAGATCAAAGGGTGCTTATTCGTTCGGACTGTGGGATCTTGACGGAGTGGACATCAGGTCCAAGCCCATCTGTGAAAATCTCAGGGCTTCCGAGATCGCGAGGACAGTCTCCTCGTATATCGAGATTGGAAACAGGTTTGGGGAGAAGGCCGATATTGAAAAGACAGCCCAGATGTTCATGAGTTCATATTCGTCAGTTTCAGGGACAAGCCCGGATCCGGCTGCAATTCTCAGGAAAACAGAAAAATATCTAAGATTGAAATAAAATTATGGCAGACGTGAGATGGTCAAGTGAATTCGACAGGGACCGCTTCCAGGAGGCGGGGCTCGCGGCTTTCGACGATTTCTGGAATCTCGAGGAATCCGGAGCGAAGGCTGAGTACAAGCCTGTCAGGCAGCATCTCGAACGCAAGACTGGCGCTGTTAAACGGCAGACCACTATTGTAAGGATAAACAGGATTAAATATTTCATGAAGCGCGCTTCGGGGGAATCCTACAAATGCATTGTCAGGGAGTTCGAGGCGCTGAAGATCCTTCCGGATTTCGGATTGAGTACCGCGAAGCTCCTCGCATATGGGTTTGACGAGCAGGGCAAAAGGGCGTTCCTCATATTCAAAAGCCTTTCAGGATACCATTCGCTCGAGGATCTGATCGACTTGAAGGCCCCGCCAGAAGTCATCGCCGATTTCCAGGTCCATAAAAAGGCCATCCTTAAAAGTATTGCAGCCGCCGTGCACAGGATCCACAAGGCCAATTATTTCTATCCGGACTGGAGGGCCAAGCATATCTTCATAAGGAAGGGGACCGCAGAAGTCGTGCTCATTGACCTTGAACGCTTCTGCCATATCGGCAGGTGTCCGTGGTATTTCAAATACCGCATCGTCAAGAACTATGTGCGCATGCAGGAATGGAAGAAGCTCAAGGACGCGCTGGGCTCAAGGATCTACACGAAGAAATTCCTGAACAAGCTCCTCCATGAGTAATACCAGAACAGTATAGCCGACTTTCCTGAGCCGATATTTAGCGGGCCCTAAGACATGGATAGTCAATATCCAGGTTGATTTTCTGACCTTCATCGGTTGGTGATTGAGTGTTGGCTATTGGGCATTCATGTTTTTTGTGTTGTCCTGAAATAGATTGACACTTGCCAAAAGAAAGGCAAGGTTTATGAAAGAGGTAATCAGGTACAGTGAATCCTTCAAGCGGCAGATAGTCCGCGAGATAGAACAGGGGACGCATCCGAACTGTTTTTCAGCGGGGAAAGCGTACGGGATACGGGGTGTTGGCACCGTGTCCAGATGGGTGTCAGAGTACGGTAAAACACATTTACTGAAGAGGGTCATAAGAGTGGAAAGCACTGAAGAGCACAATGAGTTGAAGCAGCTCCGCAAAGAGCTAAGGGAACTGAAATCGGCCCTGGTCGATGCGCATTTGGACTTGCGCCTTGAAAAGGCGTTTCTGGAGATGGCCTGCGAGAGTGCCGGGATAGACGATGTTGAGGCATTCAAAAAAAAAGCAGATGGGGAGCTGTACAAAGGACGGCTGAAAAGTCGCAAAGGCAAAGAGGTATGATCAGCAGGCTGTGCAATAGGGTTGGAATGAGCAGACAGAACTATTATTCCGGACGCAAACTGCGTCAGAAGCGCAGGGTGGACGCTGGCATTGTCCTGACTCTGACTCGCCGTGAGCGCGCCATTCAGGCGCGCCTTGGTGGTCGGAAGGTACTCAGGCTGATATCCGGAAAGCTTGCTGAATCTGGAGTCTCGCTTGGAAGAGACCGTTATTTCGATCTTCTCCGTGCAAACGGGATGCTTGTCAAGCGCAAGCCCTGCAAGCCGAAAACAACCAACTCCCAGCATAGCCTTCCGGTCTTCCGCAATCTCATTTCCGGCATTAAGCCCGCAATGCCAAACAGGATATGGGTTAGTGACCTGACATACATCGACACTGACGAGGGGTTTATGTATGCGTCTCTGATAACGGATGCTGGCTCCCGCAAGATAGTTGGTAGCAACATAGGCGACAGCCTGGAAGCGGAGGAAAGCAGCATTCTCGCACTTGGCAAGGCTCTTAAGGCCCTGCCCAAAGATGCGCATCCGATACATCATTCCGATCGTGGATCGCAGTATTGCTGCCGCAAGTATGTTAAGCGCCTCAAGAAAAGAGGAATGAAGATCAGCATGACGGAAGTTTTCCATTGCTACGAAAATGCATTGGCCGAACGAGTAAACGGAATTTTGAAGCAGGAATATGAAATGGACGGGAGGTTCCGCACGAAGGAGCAGGCCGCCAGTGCATTCGAACAGGCCGTTTTCCTCTATAACAACCGCAGGCCTCATATGGGTATCGGATATCAGATCCCTGCCGAATTTCATTCCAGAGGGGAAAATGAAAACGCTACGGCTCGGCTTCGCCTCGCTCCATCCTCTGCCCTCCGGGCAGCCCCTTCGGGGACGGATTCCGCTCTGCGAAGCCGAAGCTGGGAAGGGGGAAAGAGGGAAGAATCCTCCCTGCCCAATGCTCAGTTGTTTAAAGAAATAAATCATAGTTTCAATAACAGTAACTTTAAATTAAAGTGTCAAATTTAAATCAGGACTTGACACCATGGTAGGGTTTTCCCCTATGTCAAGGCAGGGTTTTCCCCCATATCATCTGGATGGATTGCAGCTAATGTGAAGTAGGCTAAGCGAAAACTAAAATGAAAGGAGATTGGAACTTTTGGGTGGGGCATATATATTTAAACAAACAATAATACAAGGAGGGAACTGACCATGGCAATTTCAGCTGAAAAAATCAATGAGGCTCTCAAGCTTCTCGAAGACGCTGCAAAGGAAAACAGGGAACAGCTTCTTTGTGCTACAAGCGGAAAATTCGAAAACCTCAAATGCGCCATGCTTGATGAGAAGGGCTTGAAGGAGAGGCTCGCTCTTGCCGCGCAGAGGGCTGCGGAGATGGCTGCGAACTTGAAGGATGTCGCCGCCGATAAGACCAGGGAAATTGCTGGAGCAATCGACCAGAACGTTCGCAAGAATCCATGGCCTTACGTCGCAGGAGTAGCAGTTGGCGCACTTATGCTGGGTTTCGTCCTGGGCCGTAAATCAGCAAAGTGATACAATGCTTAATTTCTTAAAAGGCTTTGTTTCTTCTCTGACCTCTGACTTTCTGAAAACTTTGAGGGGGGCGCTGGTCCGCCCCCTCAAAATTGAGGCGCTGAAGATCTATATCAAGGCGGTTGGAATAGCCAGGGAATTCAGCATGGGGATCTTGAAGGCCATTGCCGCGCTCATGCTGGGGGCCATCGCATTCGTAATGGTCCATGTGGGCGTCCTGATCCTTCTTCCAGTCAGCCAGGAAACTCTGGGACTGCTTATTCTAATCTTTGGGGTTGTTTATGGTTTGATCGCCTATTTTGTCCTAAGGGATATGTGTTCAGAAAAAGCCTGGCTGGACATGACGAAGGCTTCCGAGATGCTGAATGAGCTCTTGAAGAAGGAAGATGAAGAGTAGCCCGTTGCCGGTAGGTGTTTAGCATCAATCAGCAAGGCGGGTTTTATCGCATGTCCGGATGTTCTTCAAGTAGGTACGTCCTTCAGGATGTACCATCCTTCGTATTTCTCCAAACTCCAAGTACTGGTACAGGCTGAAGCCCTGTCTGCTATACGCATATTGGGCGTATTTTGTTAAAGTATGCCACTTTCGCCGAAAGTGGCTCGAGGCTCTTTCGGCGAAAGAGCCATACTTGATTGCATTAAATAAGGCTGATACGCCCAGCTTAACGCTTACAAAAATGCG
>JBAQUG010000063.1:0-10498 GCA_049297395.1 Victivallales bacterium
CACCACGCCCCCGGCACTCGACGGATCTTGGAAAGGATGGGAGAGCGTTCCGGTCATCACGTTCGGCCTTCATCAAGACCAGATCAGGAAGTCGACGCTGCCGGATGAGAACTACAGCGGTCCAAACGATGTCACCGGAAAGTTCCGGCTCATGTGGGACGACAAATTCCTGTATCTCGGCGTCGAGGCGCTTGACGACGTATTCGTGACGCAGCCCGAACGCGGCAAGAGCGGATTCATGGGCGATTCGATCGAGTTCGCATTCCAGCCTGACAACCTCATGACCCAGCAGGCGCCACGCTACGAATTCGAATTGTATCTGCCGGACGGCAAGCCGCCATACGCCGCGAGCCGCCGATTCCCGCTGGATAAGGCCGGCATGATCGACACGTGGATGGCGTCAGTCACCCCGACCGGCAAACGTGCAGATGTCAACTACCAGGTTGCCATTCCATGGAGCGATCTCGGTGTCGAGAAGCCCAGCGCCGGCAAAACCATTTCGTTCGCACTCGTCCTGAACGACTGCGACACCCCCGGACGTTTAGGCGGCGGACGCGGACGCATTCTCTGGTTCGGCGGTCTCGACGGAGGAAAGAATCCCGAGATGTACGGAGACGTGACGCTGGTGGAACCGTAGACGGAAGGGGAAGGAAAACGGAAAAAGGAATAAATGAGACGGAAAACGTGAACCGTAACTTGGGGAACTAAATATGAGAACACCATCGGGATTATCAAGATTCGGCGGCAGGAGGATTTTCACTCTTATAGAATTATTGGTAGTAATCGCCATCATTGCGATTCTCGCATCTCTGATGCTGCCTGCCCTGGGCAAGGCTAAGGAACTTGCGAAATCCGCAAACTGCCTCAACAACATCAAGCAGATCGGACAGGCCTGCAATGCCTACGCCGACGAGTTCGGCGACTATCTGCCGCCTGGCGACTACATCGACGAATCAGGAAACTACTGCCGCTGGTTCTTCTACAGCGCCTACTGCCTCGGCATGATAAAGGAACCGACCCAGACCGCATGGACTCCGTTCGTAAACAAGCCGGGCATCTTCCTCTGCCCGTCTGACAACACAAAAGCATCAAATGGAAACATCTACGCGGACTACGGGATCAACGGCGAGGGACATTTCAGGACAGGATACAATCCCGCGCTCTGGCTTGGTGCCACGATGGTGAAGCGTTCACAGGTACGCAGTCCGTCAGACCGCATGATGCTAGGCGATGGCACAAACAACAATCAGGGAGGCGACGCCGTCTCATTCCGGCTCAAGCGGCAGTGGATACAAACCAACTCGCTGCTGCCATACATCACCCGCCACAACAGGTCCGCACAGTTCTGCTACGTGGACAGCCACGCAGACCGCCAGACCTATACATGGCTCCTGGGAACCCTCCCCTCCGGAACCACCGAGTTCTGGGGATATTAACACTTGAGACTCTGGAAACCGAATGTAGCGAGGCTACCAAGAGGCACCTAGTTATGGAACCTCTTGCTTTTCAATAATCGATAATTTTTTCTTGATCAAATAGTAATTGTCTCCACGTCTTATTAACTGACATCCATCTTGACTACGACAGTCTTTAAATATGGTATAGTATTCACCGTTAATAACTAAGCTATCTTTACATTGGCACTTACAGGACCACTTGATACTTCTGGCATTATCAATGGTCTTCTTAAGGTCGTAGTTCAATTCAACCGTTCTATTGGTTGTAATATTATTATCTGGCTTCATGCCAAGGAACTCAATCTTAACCGGTCCGCCCAGCGCTTTATTTGCAAATGCTTTTTTCCCTATAAAGAAATACAAGAAAAGAGCAATTAAGAAAATCAACGACACCGTTAGTATAATTGACCTTTTCATAATTGATCCTTAGCCGTTATTATACGCGACTGCGCTTTTACAGGTTACGATCCATGTCATGCGCAATTGCGTACAACTTGGCAACCCAGTTATAATTTAAGGGGTTAAACAGTAAAGGCAAGATGATATGGATGCTTATTGCCCTGTGACTTCGTGGCTTTGTGAGAGAAAATGAGTTTAGAATTTTAAGCGTTTGAGTCGCAGATAGATTCCCCAGGCTTTTCCAGCGTCGGCGTGCAACGCAACAATTATCTCGTTTTCTCCATCCTTCGCAGTGAACGGGATTTCCTCCTCGTCGCGCAGTGCGGGGTTCGCACCTGCGTGATCCGCAAATAATCTTTTCCCGTTCACCCACGCTGTTACAGGACCGTCGTATCCGAAAAGAGCGGAGAACCGTGTGCGCTTTTTGCAGGTGAATTTATGTACGAAATAAAACACGGAGTCGGGGGATGCCTTAATCTCATCATGTACATTGCAAAAATCGCCTTCGAATTTTCTTCTCCGCAAGTTCAGTTGCGAGGCGTTCCGAGGATAGAGGAGTTTTGCAGGCTGCTCGCAGTTCTGCGGTTCACTTACGAGCAGATCATTTATGAACGGTGTGTATTCAGGTCCGGTCGGCCCGAAATCTGGCAATGAGGATTTGTGTTTCAATGTAAGATCGTAGAGCAGTCCGTCCAAGCGATAATCCTGCGCTTCAAGACTGAGCAGGAAATCGTTGAAGGTGCTATTCTGCGCCGGATTCCAGGTCTTGTCGCTCATCGCCGGAAGGCGGCGGCGCAGCGACAGGATCTCGTCGGCGTCGATCAGCTCCCACGAGCATATCATCGCCCCGAGAAGCTTCCCGCTGGATGGAACCGCCTTTGCGAAAGGATGCGCTCTGCCGGGAAGATCATTGCGGAAGAATTCCGTTGGGCCGTGGACACTTCCGAATGCCGGGGCACTATCAAGAGCCTCCGGGACGAGGCTCATTGCGTTGCCACCAAAAATTTCCGGATGCCATTTGTGGATGGTCTCCACCGGACACGATCCATATGGATTCACTACGTACAGGGGGCCCCAGCTTGAATTGATGATGTCATGTCCGAGGGCAAGGGCCTCTTCGGGCTGGAGGTATTCGACGTCGAAGAACTGTGTAATGATATCCTTCGGGATCGGGATGGCTCCTTGAGCTGAAAATCCTTCCCATACGATCATCCTGCGTCCGTGGCTCTTCACGATCTTGTTCATCCTGGAAATGAAGTGACGATAGCACTCGCGCAGATCTTTCAATCCTGATTTTTTTAGGAACGCTGCGCAGTCCTGGCATTTTGCCCAGCCGCTGAAGTCCACTTCGTCAGCACCGATATGGAAGAAAGGCGTTCTCGGAAATACGGAGAGAATTTCTTTAATCAGCATATCGAGGACTTTGAAAGTGTTCTCGCTTACAGGATTAATGACGGTGGATCCAGTTCGAGGGATAGTGGGACAGATTTTTTTAAGTTCCTTGTTGGCGTGTCCTGGCACATCGAGTTCGGGTATGATGACCACGCCGCGCGAAGCCGCATATTCTTCCAGTTCACGCCAGGCGTCGATGCTCAAATGGTTGTGTGGTGTCGCCAAGTCTGGATATTTTGAACTTGTAAATGTGAAGGCCTCGACATCCGCCAGATGGATCTGCATGTACCTGATTTTATAGAACCAGCAAAGCGTGACCATTTTCTTCAGCGTCAGGAGCGAGTGCGGATGCCGGGCAACGTCAACCATGAGCCCGCGGTATGCGAAGCGGGGCTTGTCTGCGATATTCGCACAAGGGATGAAACGATCAATGTGATGGACTACGATTGACTGCAGAAGCGTTGACAGCCCCCATGCGACACCGAGGATCGAGCCTCCCTCGAGCTTGATTGCGTCCGGTGAGATGTCGAGCAGATACTCCTCCTGCTCCAGTTTCCTGTTGATGAGGAGTAGGAAATCTGCGGAATTCGCAACGCGGCCATGCGAGATCGTGGCAGCTACAGCCTTTCTCGTGACCACGTAAAGATCCTCTGCGAATCTCGCAGCAAGGGGCGAGAGTTCCTTCTCCCGGAATGAGATTTTCAGCTGAGGCTTCAAATCAAAGCGGCCAGACCCTGATTTGACTCGTGATGGAAGCGGAATAATGCTTTTGATGCCTTGTTGAAATGTCATTTGCCGAACGCGCTCCCTTTTTTATTTCCGCTAAATGCCGAGATAATTGCAAAATTACATTCATCGAGAAAGAAACGCGTCAGCAGAGTGACGCGGCTACAGTTTGGATTTGCTGTAGCCACGGCACTCTGTTGCCGTGCTCTTTGATTGAGACTCATTACAATTCCATCGTCAGCCTCAGCCCTGAATGGCACTAAATTAAGATAAGACACAACTAAAGTTGCCACGTGAGTCACGTTCCCGCGTGAGGCCACGTTGCCGCGGCCAACGCGGCCAACTGTGGCACATGTCAACGTGGTCACGTGATGAACTCCTACAGGCTAATGCCGCAATTGTTGGAGTTCACGGCTTTAGCGTGTACCATCTTGATCATAAGAATGAGACAGGCTAAAGCCCGTCCCTACTTCAAGAACGCGCAATAAATTGCGCTACCACTAACAAATCAAAGACAAAATAGTCCGCCGTGGCGGACCGACAAGAATATTTCCGCAACTCTCATTTTATGTATTTTTGCAATCAGCTCTTAATTCCCGGGAGTTCTCCGTCCATCTTCGAATATGGTATTTCACCGGGCAGTCCGCGGGAGCCGATGCCCCAGGAATTATTGTAGTAAAAGATGTTCAGCGACTTCCACGGAAAGAACGGTTCGTCGCGAGGCACATCACCGGTGACAAACGGCAGGCAGTTCACGTCGATCTCACTGGATGAAATCATCGGCTGGTCCGGACTCCGTCCGTCGATGGCTGCGGTCTGCACCGTCATCGGCTCGATGGAAGTGACCATCTCAAGTTCAATGTCCTCGCGCTGGAAGACGACATAGCGCAGGCTGGCCCAGTAATCATGGATCCTCACTTTTCCCATGGCCTCATGGAACGCCTCAAATGATTTGAAATCCGAAGCCGCCTTCACAGTGACTACGCAACCGTTGAGCATGCGGGCCAGTTCGGCGGTTGAAAAATCGCGGGCCGGGCCGCAGTAGTTGATCAGGTGGATAGCCTCGTATGCGTTCTCCCGCACCAGCTCCATGGCGCAGTCGCGCGGATATGCATTCGGAACGAGAGGGTCGATGTGAATGTATGCTTCGCCGACATCGAGAGAGATCGGTTCTACCCGGTCACCTCTCCACGCGAACTCGGTCAACTTCTGTTTTCCAACAAGTATCGCCTTGGTTCTTGCGTAGTGCGCCGGAATCAGAAGTGACAGCTTGAGCGACGAAATTCCTTTTTCCTTGCCAAGGTTTAACAAGGCCTGGTCGGTCCGGCAGTGGGCCTGGGCAAGGAGCATGGCCGTGTTGTCACGCTGAAGGGTCAGGAAGTTGCCTTTGGAGCTTACATACGCCTCGCCGAATGTCGGTTTGTCTCCCTGGAACCGGGGCGAACCGGATACACCGCCATGCTTCTCATCATTTGCGATGTAGCGTGCAAAGAGTACGCCTGAATCCCGGAACGAGGAGATCTTTGGTTTACGTTTGAAGGTGACATAGAGGTTGTTGGTCTGTTCGCTGCCGCAGAAGCCTGCATCGACGGTGCCCAGCGAAAATGTCTCTTCCATATAAGTCGTGGTGTGGCAGCGCGCCGAACCGCCGGCGGATGCTGACGAACTCATCTGCTCTACCGTGCCCTGGAGCCGGGCCGGATATTTGCGCTGCGTGGCGAGGTCGGCCAGAGAGGCCGGAACGTGCAGATCCGAATCAAACAATTCCACATACTCGACAATGTTCGCAGGCTGATATCCGTCGAAGTGCACGACCTCGATCCCGTCGTGCTCGAAATGCGACTTGATCAGATCGCGCCTGACCACTTCCGTACCGAAGACCATCCACATCAAAGCCCAAAGGTTGTGCATGTGGTTGCAGGTGTCGACCGAGTACGAACGCGCCGAAGGGCCCGCCTGGCATGCGCTGCCCGGATGCCAGTGGAGGAGGATTTCAGCCCACAGTCGCTGCTCGATCTCGAGCGCAATTCCACGCGCCTCTTCATTTTTCGCCTCCGCTGCGATCTTGGCCATGGCGGTGATGGTGAGAGCGGAATAGGTTCCTGAGTTATACTCGGACGCCCACGCAGTGCGTGAAAGGGTGCGGCGGAAACGCTTCAGTTTCCACAGTCCGTGGGCGATGGCCTTCTCGTCGTTCATCGCTTCACCACCAAGGATGAGACCGGCGGTGGACATTGCCGGCATGTTGTCGTTGCATCCATGGAAGCTGAAATCGATCTGGGCACTGCCAGGCCTGTGTTCGAACACCAGACGAGTCTGGTACTCAAGCACGGCTGTCGCGGCAGGCGTCAGCAGATGCCGGTACTTGTGCAGGACCGTGGCCGCATTGTTGGACTGGAAAATATTGAAGTGCAGTCCCCTGTCCTCATCCGGCTGGTATGTGGGCGGATGGAAGGGCTGCGGCGGCTTGCAGTAGCGCGCCACCATGTTGTTGGCCAGATCGATGTGCCGCTGTTCGCCGCTGTACAGGCATGGCAGGCATCGGAACGGTTCGCGGTTCGGATAGATGTTGCCGTCGCTGGTTCCACTGAACACCTGGTGTATCCCGCGCGGGGTTCCATCCGGATTGACCCAGTCGGACATCGCTTCGCGCACCCTGGCGAAAAAGGCATCACGGCGCGCGTTTATGGGTTTAGTATCGAGAAATTTCATGTGTTATGTCCTTTATTTTATTATTTTCCGGAAATTGAGGATATCCGAAAACAGTGAATTCCCAGACTGAGGTCTTCATGCCTGGAGGAACTGAAAGAATCTCCAGTCTGACCAGTTTTACTTTTTGTTGTTTCCAGATATCAAAGGCAATATGCTTATCCACGCTGTTGCGGGACTGGTCGCATAGGACATCCCAGTCCTTGCCGTCCAGGGATCCGAGTATCCTATACTTGTAGGGACCGGGAATGATATTGTTCTTGTAGTCAAGACCGCGGTCGGCGAACATCGTCCTTGACGATTGAACAATGAACTCTCCTTCCAGATCCACTTCGAGCCATTGCGGCAAGGCATTGCCATCTGCCTGCCACCAGGTTCGAATGAAATTGTCCACGGCGTACATCGGCTCGCGTCCTTCGATGCAGCTTGACGCGCTAGCATGGCAGTCAACTGTCAGAGGGAGAAGGCCAGGGCCGTTTCCATCGAGAGGGTTTGGAATGACGCCGGGGCCGTACTGCGGTGTTTCAGTAGGTCCCGCCACGAACAGTTCCCCGTTTTCATCGATCCCAGCCGGATCCATTCCGATCCGCCGTTCCATCCTGCTGTCGATACGCACCAGTGTCGTGTAGAAACACCAGAGACTGTCTCCGGGTCCTTCCACGATAGAGTGATGCGCACAACCATTTACCAATCCGCCTTTATGGATCAGTATTGGATTCCTTTTCTGAGGCGTGAACACACCGAGAGGGCTGTCGGAGACGAAACAGCCAATGGCGTAGTTCCTCTGTTCCGTGCCGTTCGAGCTGTACTGCAGATAGTAGCGGCCGTTGATCTTGTTCATCCACGCCCCTTCCAGGACAGGACGGTCGATACGCTGGTTGTATGCGCCCATGCGCTCCCAAGGTCTGGATGGATCGAATACAATAAGTTTTTGAGGCTTCCCTGCAAAACGCGAGGGATCGTCGTCACGAAGCCTGACGCCGAAGACCGAGCCCTCGCTGGGAATCAGTTTCCACGGATGTTTGTCGGTCGAGGTAGTTGGACGCATCAGGTTGCAGTAGCAGTACATGCCGCCGCCGTCATCTACGAACAGGCATGGATCTCCCCAGCAGACGGGATTGCCATCCTGATCCTTGAGCCACGTCGGGTTGCCATCGGCATCCTGCCCTTTCTCTCCTATTTTCTCCCATGGCCCGAACGGATGCCGTGCACGCCAGATGGCGCTCGCGTCCCATGACGCGCTAAGGTATAGCCATTCGCCCTTGACGACGACAGTCGGCGCGTATCCGGGATCGAACGGTTCGACAGGATGATGGGTCCAGTTGACCATGTCGTCCGAATGCCAGAGCATTCCTGCGGACGGGAAAAGATACCTTCTGTTTTCGAATTTGATCACCGTGGGATCGGCCATCTCGCGGAAGTCGCGGCCGGTGTATCCCGGCCGATTGCACTCGCGTCCCCTCTGATAATTCTCAAGCGGCAACGGATTGCAGTAGGTTTTCAAACTGTCTTCTTTCATACCCATTTTATTTCGATTCCTCCATAATAAGCTTGATATTGTCGAAGGCAATGGAGCTGCTGCAGCCGCCCGTCAACAATCCGAGCTTTAGCATACTGAAGTTGGCGGCCTTTGGACTACGCCACGGCAGAGTGACGCTCTTCTTCGGGTCGCCGTCGATCATGACCGTCACGATCTTCTCGGGAACGTTGATCAGGAAGTCGAAATGCAACGGTTTGCCGGCATAGTAGCTCGAGACCGCGACATCCGCGCCGTTTTCGACATAGACCATGCCATCCCAGTGGAGCTTGATGTTGGCGACATCCCACACGAACATGGCCCAGAACGAACTGTCAACCACCACTGCTTTTGAAACATCCAGGGACAAGCGCCATTTCTTAGCCTTCTCCGCCAGTTCCCATGGGACGTTCAGCGAGATCTGCGGGCTATAATAGCTCCTGGCATCGACATCCGCGGCGCTGAAAAGCAACGGTTTGTCCGTCAGCCCCAACGCCGCCTTCACGACTTTCGCATGCCGTGTGCGCGTCACGTATGCCAGCCCGTTATATGTACGCAGCGGCGCCCAGGAGAGGTCGCCCTTCGTGTTGAATTTCTCGATCTGCTCCTTTGACATGCCGCGCGGCGGAGCGTCAAGCTCCTGATCGTTGAAATTGACGTCCCAGACAATTAACGGCGTCTGAATCTCGCCGGCAAACAATGCTGGGAGACAAGTGGCCAAAATACATATCATCAATCCAATTTGCTTTGTCATGGTCTTCATTTTTCCTCCATTGAAACTTGCTTTGAGTAGCTTGCGACATCCTTGGCGCAATCGGCCTCTTTGTCTTTTGCGATCGGAGATCGCATAGCCGAGCGAAGCGACGCTTGTCCCGCGCAATGCGGAGACAAAAACTACTCAAGTTTCACACTGATAAACCTGCGGCCACCGCAGTAGGCCGCTGACTTCTTTCCCCTACTCCACCTCTATTTCGCCCCAGTTGGCGGGCATGAGCCGTGCTTCCGTGGGGAGGTCGGCGACGAGCTGCGTATCCTTGTTGAACCGATAGATACGCGCGATGCGGAGGCTGGCGGCGTTGGCGACGATGATGCCGACATCCCCCTGGATCACCCGTCCCTTCCACAGCGTGGGTTGACCCGGGGCCGGATTGAAGAGCGTGTTCAACGGCACGGCGGCCTCGACCACATATCCTTCGGGAGTGTCGGTGATTGCGATCTTCGCATCTTTGATTTCCAAGACCTCGTCGAATACAACCTCGGTTCCAGCCGGATTGCGGAATGAGACCGGCTTTTTCGCCCCAGGAGCCTTTGTTCGATACAGCACAGCAACGGGCTTATCGCCAAATTTACTGATGAGCAGCCGGCAGTCGCCCATGGCCGGTTCCTTGCGTTTGGGATCGGCAACAGGGTCGGCGCAGAACTGGAAGTCCACTGCATCGCCGCCGATGAAAAGCTCATTTGGATTGTCGCCTTTGTTGATGAACGGACCGTTCTTGAAGACTTTATAGGCGAAACAGAGCGTATCTATTCCCCATTTTCCCGTAGTTTTGTCAAGGCGTGCCCCCTCGAATCGTAGCGCGACCTCCGCCCGCGACGCAGCCTCCTTGGGGCCTATGGACACCGCCGTCTTCCAGTCCCATTCGTCAAGTTTGCCGTCAACTGCCACCGTCTCATTTTCCTTGAGGGGAAGCAAGCGCACGGGGGCGTTTTCCGCCAATTTAGTTTTCGACCGCGACAGGAACTGTTCCGCCTGTTTGGACTGCTCCGCGCTCAGCGTGAAGCCACCCGCGAAGCGTCTGACATTCTCAAGGCCGGTGATCTCTAGGAGGTGGTGGGCGTTTGCGCCTTGTGAAAGAATCAGCCGTCCGTCTTCCAGGCGGCTTATGCACTGGATTGTTTCACTGCGGTACATGTCGGGACCTGGTTCGCCGCCCTCGGCGGGATCACGCAAAAGGCGATCAACGAGCAGGCCGTCCGTGGTGATCAGGGGCACATGTACGCCGTGCCACGCAGTCAGGCCGAAGACTTCTCCGGTTTCGCCGGGCGCCTTGAACGGCCCGAGGATCGTCTCGCCGTTGATGTTCTTCCATTGTCCCACATCCATGTCGGTCGGCCATGACCACCGCTTTTTACCATCTTTTCCCCAGGCGGTTAGGGCCGCCCGGTATGGGTCGTTTGCGGGCCGCCATTTGAATATCTCGGCGTTGCATGAGGTGAACACTTCGCCGTCCTCGTTGCAGCTTACCGAGTAGAGCGTGCCGCCCGGGCGCGCCACAATTTCGGTCTTATCCAGGTCATA
>JBAQUG010000064.1:0-7623 GCA_049297395.1 Victivallales bacterium
GAGCCACTTTCGGCGAAAGTGGCATACCCAAGAACATATGCTCAATTTCCCGGAGTTTTAGAGCCAGCCGGTTGTTTTTGAGAGCAGTTTCACATAGTATACGAAATTGTCCCATGATACATCCGACGGAACCCCGTGATCGCAACTGGGTATGAAGCCACCGTCCCTGATGACGGGCGCGAGCCTCCGTATTTCCTCCTCGATGATGCGTCCGCCTTTTGCCATCGCCCTTTTGTCGACGCCGCCGCGATATGCCATGTTTTTTCCGAAACGTTTTCGGAAATCGACTATGTCGTTTCCTGCGGCAACTTCAATAGGGTCGCATGCATTTATCCCGGCTTCAATCCACAAGGGGATGAGCTCGCCGATGAATCCGTCGGAATCCATAGCGTATACCTGGACTCCGGCACCGCGGATTATTTCGCCCCATTTCTTCCAGGTCGGAAGAAGATATTCCCTCGCCATCTGCGGGGAGATCATCGAGAACGACTTGTACGCCATGTCCTCGGAAAGGTGGACGGAGTCGGGGATAAAGTTTTTGAACGTGTTTCTAAGCAGTGAGGAAACATATTCCTGCCAGAATAGAATCATCTCCCCTATGAAATCCGGATCATCGTAGAACATGACGCAGAGGTTTTCGAATCCGAGCCATTCCCGAAGCTGCCAGAAGGGCCCTGAAAATGAGAGCTCAATGAAATTATCCCTGTCGGCAATCTCCTTGCCGAGCATGACGGGATTTTCCGGATACCTCTGGAGAGCGTCCGGATCATATCTTTTTTTCATCTCCTCCCAGTCGGCGCGTGTTTCAACAGGGCATTTTATCCAGCGGCGTGTTACAAAATCGGTTGCGTTTCTGAGATAGTCAACTGTAAATTCATTTCCGATTTCACAGATGTTCCCTTTCCAGTCCTGGACAATTTGCGAATCCTCCTTCCGTTCGATGACCTTTTCCTCGAACTGGGGGATCATCCTTTCATTTACTTGAAAACCTTTTCCACCCTTGGGCCAGTCCAGTTTTCCACCGGCCTGACGGTAGGCATATTCAATAATGTCTCCGTCTTTGACAGTTTCAGGGAGTCCCTGCTTCCTCCAGGTTTCACGAGTTGATTTCCTTCCCCAGCCCGGAGCCAGAGGTATCATGTCGGGGTTTCCGAATATAAGCGTCTCAAGAATTCTCCGTCTTTCGTTCATTTAAGCCTCCTTATATATTAAACAACCAATTTAAAATATTTTCCTATCTTGCATTGAATATGGATTATAAATATATTATCACAATGGACTGAATAATCATAAATATGGACATAACGAACAGGAATAAATTGGGTATTACAAGGTCGGAGCTTTTCAGGACTCCGCTTGGATTCGAGAAGGATCTGGGGCTCTGGCTCGACAGGACAGGTGAAGGCGCGACTTCTGAAAGACCGGATAAAATGAGGATACTGGGACTCTATGCAGCCGTCTATATCGAGAAGGGCGAGGGATATTACATCTCGGGTGCTTGCCCGCCCAGGAATGTGAAGGCGGGAGACGTGATGCTGGTATATCCGAGGATTCCTACGCGCTACTATCCGAATAGTGAATGGAGCAGTAGATGGGTCGTATGGGGCGGACCGGAGGCGGAACGGCTCGAAAGGACAGGATATCTCAGTGAAAGCATAGTCAGGGACAGGAGTGAATCCGTTAAAAAGGCATATCTCTCATTGTTCAAGATCAAGGCGCGGGAGGACATCGAATCGATTCTCGAAAGGAAGAAGATACTTATCCAGATGATCCTGGATCTCTACAGATGTTCGAAGGTGGAAAAGGCCGTTCCCCGGAACGAGGAGCTGATGGGTAAGCTGATTGACAGGATAAGCGAAAATCCAACCAGGGAATATTCAATAACCAGTTTGGCGTCGGAATGCAATGTCAGCCCCACGCATTTCAGGAGGCTTTTCGACAGGCATACCGGCAGCTCTCCGAAGGAGTTCATCTTGTCGATGCGGATTTCGCTGGCGAAGCGGCTGCTTTCCGAGGGGAAGCCGATAAAGGAGGCCGCGGAACTTTCCGGCTTCAACGACATGTTCTATTTCATGCGGGCATTCAAGAAGATGACAGGAATAACGGCCGGCCGGTTCAGCAGGGGCTAGCAGGCAGTTTGCTAGAAATGTTCTTTTATCTGCTGTAGCCACGCCACTCTGCTGGCGTGCTCTTCAAGACAAGACGCGTCAGCAGAGTGACGCGGCTACAGGTAATACCAAGAAACAAATCAGTCGTAGTCTGACCAGTATATGTTGTTTATTGTTCCCTTGTACTTCCACTCATCAGAACATTTGCATAAACCTGCCCTGACAGGGTTATTCATCATGTAAATGCCTTTTTCCCTGTAGCTGTCGGAGCTTCGAAGAACATGGTCAAAAAATCCTTGTTGCCAATGAGGTCTTTTTAAATTCATATCATCCAGCCTGACACTTAAAAAGCATTTCAGGGATTTAATCCACTTTTTCAGGCCGCAACTTTCAAGATTTATCCAAACGTAAAGATGTATATGATCTGGCATTATGACATATGTTCCGACAAAGACTCCATGTTTCTTAGCCTCAATACAGAAATCGAGAAAAATGGTGTGAATGTTATCATTGGCAAGAAATCTTCTTCTGTAATGTGTGTTGAATGTAACAAAGTAAAAAGGTTTTACACCATTGAACAGTGTCGTAAGACGCGGCGGCCTTTTGGGATATTCTGGCATCTTGTCAAGCTCCTTGCATGTATATTCTTCTGTAGCCTCATCTCTTCTGTTTTTCGGTATTTATCTGCTGTCGCCACGCCACTCTGCTGGCGTGCTCTTCAAGGCAAGACGCGTCAGCAGAGTGACGCGGCTAAAGTGGAGGAGAAGAATAAAAGTATTAAGCCCTTTTCCCGAAGATGGCGGTGCCGACGCGGACGATGGTGGCGCCTTCGGATATTGCTGTTTCGTAATCGCCGCTCATGCCCATGGAGAGTTCAGGAAGCTCTGCTGAATATGCAGTTTCTATTTTATTGCGGAGTTCGCGGAGTCCTGAGAAGATCCTGCGAAGTTCCAATTCCGGTGCTTCGTAGGGAGCCATTGTCATGAGTCCCTTCAGTTCCACTCCGGGCGATTTCAGCGCGCATTCTGCGCATTTCATGATGTCCATCTCATTTCTGAGCCCGAACTTCGTCTTCTCGCACGATATGTTGACTTCGAGGAGGATCTTCTGTTTTTTTGGGGATTCTCCTGCGATTCTATTTATGCGGGCGATGAGGTCTTCCGAATCGACCGCATGGATCATGACAGCGGTTTTGACTGCATTTCCAACCTTGTTGCCCTGGAGATGTCCGATCAGATGCCACTCGATGTCAGGAGGAAGGGACCCTGCCTTTGAAACCATTTCCTGTACGCGGTTCTCGCCGAACATGCGCTGCCCCGCATTGTAGGCTGCGAGGACGGCTTCAGGCGGAAATGTCTTGCAGACAGCGACAAGCTTCACGGTGTCAGGCTTTCTTCCAGATTTCTCTGCCGCCTGCGAAATTCGCAGTTTTATCTCTTCAAGCTGGGATTTTATATGGGAGCAGGGCATTCTTAGTGTTCTTGTTCCATGATTTTACGTTATAAATAAAAAGGTACGCCTTTTTATTTATCTATAAGCCATTTTCCCTGATGCATGACGTGCCTGCTTTCAATCAGGATGTCTGGAGCGAGCACCAGGCAGTCGATATGGACCTGGACGTAGTTGTCCCCGCCCATGGCCGTATTGTTGCCGAATGCAAAATGGACGGTGCCTTTGACTTTCTCGTCGCCGAGGAGGTTTCCGGTCAATTCGAGATCCGGATTTGTTCCAATCCCGAATTCCGCCATGTTCAGAGCCTTTGAACCATAGGAGTCAAGAAGCCTTTCAAGGGCCTGGGCGCGTTCGCCCTCAAAGGATTTTATCGCGCCGTCCTCGATGATTATCTTCGCCGGAGGTGTCTTTTTGTCCCATGGAAGACCGCCGATGCTGCCGTCAATTATTATTGTCCCTTCAGCTGTGCCAAAGTCCGGAGCCAGGAACGCCTCGCCGGCCGGCAGGTTGCCATACTGTCCGCCTTCGATGATTCGTCCGGTGTCTTCATGTACAGGATAGGCACCGATTGAGAAGATCAGATTTGTTCCGGCTTCGGACGTGACCTTGACCTTGTGTTTGCCTTCGAGTACATCGCGCCAGATCTCCGCAGCGGATTCCAGTATGGCGGGATTTGTCTTCAGCCCCTGGGTGAACACTTCGAAGTTTACTCCGGGCAGGGTTGCGACCCTCGCACCGGCCTTCCTCGCCTCGATTACGGCCTTTGTGTGTGTCAGGGAATATTTCGTGGGGGCTATGACCACGTTGAACTTCTTCATCTGTTCCGCAGTGTCCGGATCAGGTTCGCGTCCATGTCCGCCAGTTGTCTTGATCTCAAGGCTTGTCAAGTCGGCGCCATTGTCCTTTGCGGCGACATAGAAGCCGTCGGCTATCTCGCGCGTGGAGGAGTCATATAGGAGAAGCACAGACTCGTCTTTTTTCACATCCAGATAGTCTTCAAGCGCCCTTAGTGCGGATTCCTTGAGAGTGAGAAGTTTCTTGTTAAGCATGGCTCATACCTTTTTTCCACTTTTTATTTTCAATTCGGGAGGGGAGATGGTGACCTTTGTCCCTGGCTCAACGCCCTCCGTAAGCCAGACATTTCCCCCGATCATCGAACCTTTTCCAATCACTATGTTTCCAAGGATGGTGGCGCCGGAATAGATGGTGACGTCATCCTCGATTGTCGGATGGCGTTTCGCCCCCTTGATTATCTTGCCGCAGGCGTCCTTCGGGAAGCTCAGCGCTCCGAGGGTGACGCCCTGGTATATCTTGACATTGTTCCCGATCTCGCAGGTCTCCCCGATCACAACGCCTGTGCCGTGGTCGATGAACATGCTTTTCCCGAGCTTGGCGCCGGGATGTATGTCGATGCCGGTGATCGTGTGGGCGTATTCGCCCATCATCCTCGGGATGAGAGGGACGTTCGTCGCGTAGAGCTCATGCGCGATCCTCTGCATGGTTATCGCCTTGATGCCGGGATAGCTCAGGACGATCTCGTCGAGATTCCTCGCGGCCGGATCCCCTTCAAACGCGGCAATGACGTCGAGCTTCATTATCTCCCGGATCTCCGGAAGCCTGCCTATCAGGGTCTTGACGGCCTTCTCGGACATCTCCGGCACATTGCACTCCTTGCAGTTGTTCATCTCGCAGTTGTACCTGAATGAACGGGAGATCTGGTCCGTAAGCTGGAGATACACCCTCGACAGGGTCTCGCCGACGCTGTAGTGGATGCTTTTAAGGTTGAGCGCCTTTCTGCCGGAATATCCCGGGAATATGATCTCGATGAGATCCTGGAGGATGTGCAGGACTTCAGCCTCGCTGGGCAGATTGAATCCCTCGATGTGGTTTATCCCCTTGCTGTCCTCGTATGTCCTGCATATTTTCCGGACCACGTCGTCGAGATAGGTGGTCCTTATTTCCGGCACGAAATTGTCGTTGGGGCATTCTTTCATGATATCGTCACCTCATGTTAAAATCATTCGATGTTTTGAATCTGCTCGCGGATCTTCTCAAGTTCCGTCTTGAATTCGACGACGAGCGGGGATATCTCGCACTGAAGCGCCTTGTTCCCGACTGTCGTTATCTCCCTCTGGATCTCCTGGGTCAGGAAATCCAGCGATCTCCCGCACGGATCCGTCTTGTCCACAAATTCCCTGAACTGCTTGAAATGGCTTTTAAGCCGGGTAAGCTCCTCGGTGACATCGCTCCTGTCGGCGAATATCACCAGTTCCCTGTGTACCCTTTCATCATTGGAACTGATCTGGAGTCCGCTTTCCTGGAGGCGTTTCAAAAGCTGTTCCTTCTGGACAAGCGGTATCTTCTCGGCGAGAGGCCTGATCCTGGCAGCTGTGGATTCAAGCGAGGATATCCTATGCAGGATATCCTTTTTGAGAGAGGCGCCCTCCTTCATCCTCATTTCAACAAGCTTGTCGAGAGCGGCATTTACCGCTTCCGTGAGGCATTCCTCGTTCTTCATGAATTCAGACCCTTCAAGGGTGTCCTCGACCACTCCGGGAAGCTTGATCACTTCGGCGATACCGAAACTTCCGGGAATGTCATTCTTCTCCTGGAGGTTCTTTATCTTGTTGTAGTAGACGTTCGCCAGGGCGTCGTTGATCTTGACGGACTGCCTGAGGAAGGATTCCTCGGCGGAGATGTTCACGCGGACGGTTACGAACCCCCTTGAAAGCTTCTTCGCGGAAATCTGCCTGATGAGAGGCTCAAGCTGGAGGGCCTCCTTCGGAAGGGATATCCTGAATTCAAGATTCTTCTTGTTGACGGAGAAAACCTCGACGGAGAAGGTTACTCCCGAAGCGCAGCGGTGTTCAGCGGAACCGTATCCTGTCATGCTTTTCATTTGGTTGACGGCCCTCCGAAATCGCCTTTGTCCTTGTCGTCGGATTTCTCAATATCTTCCATCTTCCTTATTACAACCCGTATCGGATACCAGTCGTCCATGCGCCTTTCACTCACGCCAGCCACGATAATGCTCATGCCTTCCTCGTCAGGAGATGGCCAGACTATGCAGGTGTGGTTGACATCGCATTTTGACTCCTCGGACGTGCCTCCTCTTATGATCAGCCGCTTCTGGAAGATCCGCGGAGGCGAGTATTTGACGGTGTATTTGGCCTTTTCAGAAAGCTCAGGCATCTTTTCAAGGACATATGCCCGTGCCTTGCTTACGGCTTTTGATTGATAGTTGATGGCGCAGCCGCACGCCAGGGATATTAAAAAAACAATAAATAATCTCAGAACTTTCATAATCCTTTTTTCCAGTTTAAGTTATATTTGACATAGTATAGTTCTACATCCATGAAATTTAAAGCTGTCATCTTTGATATGGACGGTACTCTTACCGTTCCATTGCTCGACTTCGGACTTATCCGCAGGGAGGCCGGGCTTCCTCCTGCCGGCGATATAGTATCTGTCTTGAACGCCATGCCTGATGAAAAGAGGCATAAGGCATGTTTTTGCCAATCCAGGAAGGACGTCGTACGCGGAATTCGCGGATTATTCCGTAAGCCCTTTCAGCGAAATTCTAGAATTGCTTTAACCAAAACCACACTTTGACAGGCTCAGGGCAGGCGAATGACACGAAATAGGTTCAAGAAACTTGATTTAATAAAGATATATGAATCCCTGTATAAGGAATATGGTCCACAGCACTGGTGGCCCGGAGACACGCCATGGGAGGTATGCGTCGGCGCAGTCCTCACCCAGAATACAAGCTGGACAAATGTGGAAATGGCCATTTCCAACCTGCAAAAACTCAATTCCATCTGTCCGGTAAAAATCAGGAACATGCCCTTGGCAAAACTCGAGAACGCAATCCATCCGTCGGGATTCTACAGGCTTAAGGCCCGGCGTCTGCTCGCGGTCACCGACTGGTGGCTTGCAAATGTTGAAAATGACAAGCTCCATCCGCCGGGAAAATCTCTTGCCTCTTGGAGGGAGTCCATATTATCGGTGAAAGGCGTAGGCCCTGAAACAGCTGACAGCATCCTGCTCTACAGCTTCAACC
>JBAQUG010000065.1:0-8852 GCA_049297395.1 Victivallales bacterium
GAACCTAAGGCGTGCAAGGTTTTTCCCGGGTAAAAGGCCACTATTCGTGAGGATTTCATTATCCGAATTATTGGAAAACAACAAGTATTTTATAAGCTCATCTTCGATAGAATCAAAAGAACATTCAGAAAAAGGGAAATGGATGCCAAGCTTCATATCGGCTGATTAAATAATAAATCAGAAATATAATTTGCAATATAACAAGTAATCTATAGAGCAAAGGCGCTCCATTCGGAATTTCCAGGCATGATGGACTTGCCTTGCTGGGAGATTGGAAGAAATTGGTGCAAATCACGCGGTGCAGAATGTAGCAAATGCTATATGCGAGACCTGTGCCCATCGGCAAAATAAAAAACATGAAAGATTGAATTATGACTCGACATGAGATTTATTGTCTTATCCTTGAGACTGGCTTGTTCAACATTCGACAGGCAGCAAATAGTGGTGATGTCAAGCAATGTTTTGCAGAAGCTGATCACCTCCATAATATACCTGCTCTACTTATGGATTTTGAGAACGAGGAATTGCATCATTTCTACTTTGATACAATGCGCCCTTCATTTCTTTCATTATCCAAGCCAGAATGGTTGTCAAAATATACCCATTTATGGAAGAGTCTGGAGGAGTTAAACAACAAAATTAAAATAGCCAGCCAAAAGATAGACCGAACCGGTGAATCACCGGCTCGGTCATCATAGGGCGTTATCTTATCAATTATCATTTTTTGAAATTCTCCGGCATTATGGTATATTCAACCAAATTATGAGGTGAGCCATGACGACTATTGCGGAAATACAAAATGCAGTTGTAAAACTGCCAGAACCTGAATATAAATCCTTTTTGAAATGGTTTGAACATTTCGAGGAAGAAAAATGGGATCGGGAACTGGAAAGCCATATTAATTCCGGCAAGCTATCTGCATTTGGAGAAAAAGCCATTTCCGAATTCAAAAAAGGGAAATGCCAGAAATTATGAATCATTTTGCATCTCCTGATTTCTGGATTTGCTATAACAAACTTCCTCCGGAAATACAATCTCTTGCCGATGGAAAATACGAGCTTTTGAAAAAGAACCATCTCCATCCATCCCTTCATTTAAAGAAAATAAGAAATTACTGGTCAGTAAGAGCCGGATTGAATTACAGGGCATTAGGGATAGATACACCCGACAAAGATGGTATTATCTGGTTTTGGATTGGGAATCATTCTGAATACGAAAAGCTGATAAATCCAAGATAACTAACGGCTGCTCCTGACAGCTTTCAGCCGCAGGAGAGCATAGGCGTTAGGAATATAAATAGCCATATAATTATCTTGCTTTAATGATATCCGAATGTATATTCTCAAATGAAAACGATTCAATTTGACTGGGATGATGAAAAAGATGTTTTGAACCGTGAAAAGCACGGCATAAGTTTTTATCTCGCTCAAAGAGCTTTTGCAGATCCAAAGCGTGTTATTGCAGAGGATATAAAACACAGCTCGGATGAGAACCGTTTTTACTGTATAGGGAAGGTTGATGACGGAATAGTCACCGTCAGATTTACCTTCAGAAACAACACAATTAGAATATTTGGAGCCGGATATTGGAGAAAGGGGAAAAAGACATATGAAGAGAAAAATAAATTACAGAAATGAACCGATGGGTAAAATCCGTGTTGTCAACGATTTCCTGCCAAACCCAGAACAGCTTGCATTCAAGGGAGAAAAGGTCAAGACAACTATTTCCTTGAGCAGGACTAGCTTAGATTTTTTTAAAAATGAGGCGGATCACTACCACACATCCTATCAGAAAATGATAAGGAATCTTCTTGATTCCTATGCATTACGGCATACAGGAAAAATTTCCTAACCAGTTCGCTTCTGGTAATCCGGCTCCGCCGGATGCCAGAGCGATGTCGTGTGCGCCCGGCAGGGCGCTCTACTAGAGGGTGACCAGGTCATTCGACATGGCATGGAAGTCCCTTGCATGCCCGCCAGGGGGAAATGCTAGCGAAGGACAAGGGCGTCGCCGTGAGGCGGGGTCTGAAGGAAGTCCGTTATCGTATTCTCTACTCCATCCAGGATGACTTGCTAATCGTGTTTGTGGTCGGTCGCAGTTAGACATCGGAAAGAAATCTACAGGTACCCGAACAATTCCATGCATCCACCCCCGCATCCGCAGGGTGGATGATAGATAGGTGATTCGGGGTCGTACTCCCGCTATTGACTTCGAAGGAAAATACGTGGACAGGATTTATACTCCGTTCAGAACTTCATTTTTAGCTTCAAGAAATATTCTGTCCGCAGCTGCGGATTGAATGTGGATTTTCATGGGCTATCTTTAACGGAACTTCTAGCTTGGATTATTCACGCACGCGACGTGAATAATCCGGGTAGCTGGCTCATGGGAAAAGTTATAAAATCAGGAGTGTTATGGAAAATCAAATAATAATCCAGAATTCAAAGGGGGCGAATTCGACCCCTTTATGTATCAAGCAGGAAGTAACGCATTTGTTCTTTCCCCTTCGAAATGGATTGAAGCTACAAATGAATGAAACCGCCATAACCCAGATGAAGTCATTGTGCGCAAATAAAAATCTTGAAAAACTGAAGTAAAAGGATAAATGAAGAAGATACTTTATATTGAACCGTTTTCAGGTGCTGCCGGGGACATGCTGGCGGCGGCATTGCTTGGTCTCGGAGCCGACTGCCCAAAATTCTGGAAGGAACTCAGGAGCCTTCCGCTTGAGGAGAAGATTGAGATAAGATTGAACAAGGTCGTGCGCAGCGGAGTAAGCGCCTTGCACTTCGATGTTTCCGTTGAGGAAAGGCATTCCAATGATCATGACTGCGGACATCATTCCCACAGGACGCTTGCTGATATAGAGAAGATTATCAGAGGTGCCTCTAAACTGTCGTCAGGGGTGAGGAAAAGGGCAATTGGAATTTTCAGGAAGTTGGCGGAGGCCGAGGCGAAAGTCCATGGTTCAAATATCAGGCATGTCCACTTCCACGAGGTCGGGGCTGCAGACGCAATAATAGATATCGTAAGCACGGTGCTGTGCCTTGAAATCCTCAAGGTTGACAAGGTGTTTTCCTCGTCCATAGCGCTTGGTTCCGGGACCGTGAAAACCGCACATGGGATTCTGCCGGTTCCCGCGCCTGCTACGGCGGAGATCATCAAGGGATGCCCGGTGCACCCCGGTGCTGTTGCCAGTGAGCTTACAACTCCGACCGGAGCAGTGCTCCTGAAATCCATTGTCGACGAATGGGGTGCGCCACCTTCCGGCGTGATAGGCAAGGTTTCCTGCGGAGCAGGTTCAAAGGATTTCAAGATCCAGCCGAACGTGCTGCGCGCATCGATCATGAGCTGTCCTGAGCCTGCCGTTGGAAAAGACAGGATTGCGGTGCTTGAATGCAACATCGACGATATGCCCGGCGAAAACTTTTCGTATGTCTGTCCCGAGCTTCTCCGGATGGGGGCTCTTGACTACGCCCTTATTCCTGTCTACATGAAAAAGGGCAGGCCGGGGATAATCCTGCAGGTGATCTGCAAGGCTGAGGCTGTTGCGAAGTTCGCAGATTTCATGCTGAAGGAGACCAGCACGCTTGGGGTGAGGTTCAGGATGGAGGAAAGGAAGATCCTTGCCCGGGAGCAGCGTGAATATGAGACTCCGTGGGGGATTGTCGGAGCGAAACTCGCATTTGACAGGAAGGGAAGGGCGGTCAGGTGCAAACCGGAATTTGAAAGCTGTGCAAAACTGGCAAAATCGACCGGCATGGGCTATTCTTTAGCATCTGAAAAAATTAGGGATTATCTTAAAAGAAGGATCAAACGATGGGCCTGATAAAAAAAGAACTTCTCGAAATACTGGCATGCCCTGCCGACAAGCAGCCGCTGAAGGAGCTTGAATCAGAGATGAAGCTTGAATGCACATCCTGCGGCAGGAAATATCCTGTAAAGGACGGGATACCCGTTATGCTTGTTGATGAGGCTGAGCTTCCTGCGGACCTAAAGAGGAATTGAATCTGAATATACTGGGACAATTGCAAAACGTACGTTCTGCAGGAATACAGAATGAAATTCGATCTCAATTCCGGATTTATTCTGAATCCTGACTCCTGAGTTCTGACTACTTTTGCAATTGCCTTTACTGACGGAGACATCCATGGCTGATGAAGGGAAAGACGCTGACAATGTGAAATCCGGCATTGAGCCCGGTCCGGTGCCTGACGACAAGGCCAGGAAAGACGGGACTGTGAAAAAGAAGCCATCCGCCAAGCATGCCGATCATAAGTTCAAGATAGAAGCCAGGATGTTCCAGATCCCTTCCTATTCAAAGAGCGCCGACAAGGACAGGCTGCTCAGGAAGAAGATCGTCCGGATAGCCTCCGCAGTTATTATTCTGATTGTCATTTTACTCTTTACGGCCTACCACTTCGACAACGTTAGAAAAGAGAAAATAGTCAAGGACAGGATATCGGAGGTCGAGAGCAATATTGGGAAACTTTTTGGCAGCATTGAATCCAAGCGCGACTATGACAGATATCAGGATGTCCTGAAGGTGCTTGCCTGGATCGACAGGGGATCCAATCTTGATGCCGACAATTCGGAGAAATGGGGGGAGTTACGGACGAAATATCTTAAATATCTGAATGACAGCCTTCCTGTGGAAGGTTTGAATTTCGTGGTTCCGAACGTTGCCGTGGACATGGTATACATCCCTAAGGGCAAGTTCTCCATGGGCAGAAAATCCGACGAGAAAGGTGGAAAGGATGAGATCCCAAGGAGAACCGTGTCGATCTCATATAATTTCTGGATAGCGCGGACTGAGTTCACAAATATCCAGCTGAGGCAGTATTATCCCGAGCACATTACTAGGGAGTGGCACGAATGTTCCCTTGACGGATCATATCAGCCGGCGGTCATGGTCGACTGGCATATTGCCATGAAATGCTGCGAGGAAATCAACTACATGGAGCGCAAGGCGGGCAGGATTCCGAAGGATTATGAATACCGTCTTCCCACCGAGGCCGAATGGGAATATGCATGCAGGGCTGGAACGGACACTGTTTACTACTGGGGCGACACTTTTGGAGACATTGGCGCGCAGTATGCGAACATAAGGGATATGAAAAGCGCACGCTTCCTTAACTGGAAAGAGGAAAAGGGCATGCCTGCGGACGACAGGAATATAGCCAGCGCTGTCGTCGGCTCCTACAAGCCGAATGCTTTCGGGCTTTATGACATGTCCGGCAATGTCTGGGAATGGTGCTGGGACTGGTATAATCCAACGGCCTACAGGGAGATTCCAGACTTGAATCCCGTGCAGAGCAAGCCGGTTGTCTCCGACATTGAGATGACATCGGCTTATGACAGGCGCTATACGGTGCAAAGTGTCGGCAGGGTCATCCGTGGCGGTTCATGGGGCAATATTCCAGAGGAATGCCGTTCGGCCAAGAGGAGTTCCGCAGTTCCGGAGCTTAAGAATCTCGGCATAGGTTTCCGCATAGTGCTGGCGCCGAAGATAGTGATCAGGACAAAAGGCAAAGGCGAGAATATATCCGAGGAGCCTCCTGTGCTTCCGGCGGAAAACGCCCCCGGCGAGTAGGCGTTAAGCTTGTATAGACTGTGAAGATTAGAATCTGCTTATAAGAAGTATGCCGGTTTTGCCGAAACCGGCACGAGGTGTCCCGATGCTGTTTGGGTGCGCTCGGGGCACCATGCTTTCATACGCAAAACAAGGCTGTAGCGCCCTTACGATTATTTATTTTCAAGGGGTGAAGGCAGGTCGGAGCCCGACTTTGCCTTGTAGATGTAGATGACTTCATCGCGCCTGCAGAGGCCGAATTTCTCCCGCGCGACTTTTTCAACGGCCTTGGGATTGGTATCGAGGTCGCTGAAAAGCTGGCGCAGCTCGAGGCATTCCGCCTGTTTCTCATCAAGCTTCTTCTTGAGATCCTCGTTGTCAGATTTCTTTTTCTGGAGGTTTGTGTAGGCAGGAATGATGAGAACGAATGATATGATCAGTATAATTGCGGTTACCGCAACGTATACGAGTTTTAAAAATTTATCCAACTGAATATCCTCGTCGTTAAATCCGAAATTCGAAGCACGAAATACGAAACAAGTTCAAAATTCAAGGTTTCAAAATTTCAAATATTTGAATTTTCCGGCTTATTGTTTCGGATTTCGATATTCGGATTTCGAGTTTGCGGTATGGGCAGAACCCGTATTAAGAAAGGGGGACGGAGGATGTCACTCCTCTGCCTCCTCGTCTAAATCCATGTCTTCAAGATCTTCAAAGTCGATATCCCCGAGATTGTCGAAGGTCTCCGTCCCTTCCTCTGCTTCATTTTCGAGATCGTCGATATCTTCATCGTTGTCTACCAGGATAGATGAGCTTGTGATTACTGAACCGCATTCCGGGCAGTACCCATCTTCCGCTTCGACCGCGCTCATGCTGATTTCCATGTTACAGTACGGACACGAAAGCATTCCCATTTAAGCCTCCAAAGTTTTAATATTATAGTTTTAGTGATTAATTAAATTCTTGGTATTATACTTGAAGAGTCATTAAAAACTCAATGTTAGTCTTAATTTTTTTCAATTTTCCTATAAGAAGCTCCATGGCCTCGACCGGAGGAACGCCGTTCATGGCCTTTCTGAGAGTCCAAACCCTCTGCAGCTCATCGGGATGCAGCAGAAGCTCTTCCTTACGGGTTCCGCTCTTCTCTATGTTGATGGCAGGATACACGCGCCTGTCGACAAGATGCCTGTCGAGGTGCAGCTCCATGTTGCCGGTTCCCTTGAACTCTTCAAATATGACTTCATCCATGCGGCTGCCGGTGTCTATGAGTGCGGTGGCTATGATCGTCAGGCTGCCTCCGGTCTCGATGTTCCTGGCAGCGCCGAAGAATCTTTTCGGTTTGTGGAGCGCGTTTGAGTCGACACCGCCTGAAAGAATCTTGCCGCTGTGCGGCTGGAGTGTGTTGTAGGCTCTCGCGAGACGCGTGATGCTGTCGAGGAGGATTACTACGTCCTTCTTGAATTCGACCATTCGCTTCGCCTTTTCAATGACCATTTCCGCGACCTGAACATGTCTCTCCGGCGGTTCATCGAACGTGGAACTTACCACTTCGGCATTCACGAAACGTTTCATGTCGGTGACTTCCTCAGGACGTTCGTCGATCAGGAGCACTATCATGTAGGTTTCAGGGCTGTTGGCGAGAATGCTGTTGGCGATTTTCTGCAGAAGGACTGTTTTTCCGGTCCTGGGCTGCGCGACGATGAGTCCGCGCTGTCCTTTGCCTATCGGCGTGATGATGTCGACGACGCGTGTTGAAATTTCGTTAGGATCCTGTTCGAGTATGAACCTCTTGGTGGGGAAATAGGGGACAAGGTTCTCAAAGGGGATGATCGACTTCTTCTTTTCCGGCGACTCATGGTTGATGGATTCGACCTTGAGCATCGCGAAGAAGCGTTCCTTTTCCCTGGGAGGGCGTATCTGTCCGGCCACATAGTCACCGGTCTTGAGGGAGAACCTCCTGATCTGTGACGGGCTGAGATAGATGTCTTCGGGGCAGGGCAGGTAGCAGTAGCTTGGTGAACGCAGGAAGCCGAAGCCGTCCGTGAGCACTTCAAGGTAGCCGCTGCCGTACATGAGGCCGTTCTTTTCGGCATTTGCCTTGAGGATCTCGAAGATGAGGGCTGATTTGTCAAGTGCGCCGATACCTTCGACCCCGAGTTCGCCACCCATTTTTGCGAGGTCCTCCATGCCTTTTTCCTGGAGTTCGGTTATGTTCAGGCTTGGGGCGGTCTTGTCCCTGATCGGCATTTCGCCGTTCCTGTATGGGTCGTTGTTCTTGTCATCCTGGACTGGCTTTACGGTGGCGTCGGCATCGTTTTTTACCGGGGCTGATTCATCGGAAGCATGCTGCTGCTGAGGCTGCTGGTATTGCTGTGGCGGCGGCTGCTGCTGAGGCTGCTCTGGAAGGGATGGCTGCCTGTTGCCTGAGACTTCTGCTTTCTGTGAATGCGAAGCCCCCCTGGGCGCGAATCCGCGGCGCTGGTATGGGCGCCTCTTGTATCTTCCGTCCGAGTCCGAGGGATGCCTCTCCCTCTGGTCTGCAAGAGGATCATAGAATTCGGGACGTTTTTCGGAACGGGCAGGCTCTTCCCTGCCCGAGGACGCCGATACATCCGACCTGTGTTTTCTATCTTTCTCTTCACTGCTTCTTTCCATAGTTCTTCCTTATGTATTTATTTAATGTTTTGCATTGCTTGCAAAGTAAATCGATGCCGCCGTTGTTTATTATCGCGAAATCGGCCAGTTCCATCTTTTCATCGGGGGTTATCTGGCATCTGCATCTTCTCTCTATTTCCTCCAGGCTCCAGCCTCTTTTCGCGAGCCGTTCATACTGGGTCTTTTTGTCAGTCCAGATGGAAACCGTGCAGTCGAATTCCTTTTCCCATTTTGCTTCGAAGAGAAGCGGTACTGCGAAGATTAAATTCCTGTTCCTGGATTTTCCGGCTTCCCTGACTGCCCTTTCGAGCACCTTCGGGTGGAGCAGTGAATTGAGCCACAGGCGTTCCCTTTTGTTCCTGAACACTATGTCCGCGACTTTCTTCCTGTCTACATCCCTGTTTCCGGTAAAGACCTTATCCCCCCATCTTCTGTGGAGGGCTTCCGCCACTCCGCTCCTGCCGTCCTCATAAAGTTCGTAGCATATGCAGTCTGCATCAAGAGTTTTCCAGCCGAGAGAGGAAAAGCATTCAAGAGCAGTGGATTTGCCGCAGCCGGTGCCGCCAGTTAAGCCAACGAACATCAATTTGTTACTCTGTTACGGATTGAATATAAAAAAACTGAA
>JBAQUG010000066.1:0-38320 GCA_049297395.1 Victivallales bacterium
TTTCTCGGACTGGCGCAGTCTTTCCTCCAGTTTTTCACGCTCTTTTTCCGTCTTTTTCTGCGATGAAATATCGCGCACTGTCGCCTGGAGAATTAACTCGTCCTTTATTTTCACCCGTGAAAGCAGCACGGTGGCGGGGAATTCCTCCCCGTTGATCCTGCGGTGCGACCATTCGAAGAAATTATAGCCATTCCGGACCGCCAGATCAATCATCTCCTTCGCCTTTTCAACCGACATCCTGCCGTCAGGCTGGCGTTCCGGAGACAGCTCCCATGGCGCATGCCTGATGAATTCATCAATGGTCTTTACTCCGAACATTTCAGCGATGGCCGGGTTGGCGGAAGTGAATTTCCACGATGGAGGCGATAGAGTCATCAATGCATCACGGGAGTTTTCGAAAAGAGTGCGGAACCGTTCCTCGCTGTCCCTCAGCGCCTGTTCCATCCTCTTTCGTCCTGTTATGTCGTCGAACATGACAAATATCTTGTCTGAGACAGGAACCCCGAAGATGAATACCATCTTCTCGGTTCCGTCCTTGCAGGTCACACGGTATTCTCTTCCTTCGATTTCGTGTTTTCCGGATATGGCCTTTTCAACAAGTCCCGCCCAGGTCGCTATTACCGCCTTGCGGTATTTTTCATCAGGATATGCCTGGACATACCACCGGTCCATATTCGGAATATCCTCATGGGGATATCCAAACGTCCCAACCGCCTTCCTGTTGATGTACTCAATCGTACCATCCATGCCGACTATGGCCATTGATATCGGAGCCTTCTCGAGAATCTTCCTGAAACGGGCTTCACTCTCGAGCAATGCCAGTTCCACATTGCGGCGGTCAGTGATATCCAGCACTATTCCATCAAGATTTGTCAATTTCCGATTAGCATCAAATACGGATTCGCATTTCTGGTAGATATGCCTGATTTCACCACTCTTCCGAATGATCCGGTATTCGACATGAACAGGTTCGCGCCCCTCCCTCATCTTGATTTGCGCATTCTTTAATTTTTCAACATCTTCCGGATGGATGAATTCCATGAATCCATCATAAGTCACAGGCTCATCATCTGCCAGACCAAAGATGCGGCGTGATTCGTCGGACCAGCTTAACTCCCCAGTCAGCATGTCTCTATTCCAGCTACCCAGATGGGCTATGTGCTGGGCTTTTGAAAGATATTCCTCCTTTTTCCTGAGTTCCTCGGTGCGCTCCTCGACGAGTTCTTCCAGACTGTTGCGATACTTGTCAAGTTCCTCTTCAGCTTTCACCCTGTCGGTAATGTCGTTTCCGACACACATTATTTCAGCAACCTGCCCATTACCATCAAAGATCGGCTTGTTGGTCCAGGCTATCCATGCGCGTTCACCGTTCTTGCGCATGTTCTCGTTCAGATTGTTCCTGAATTTCTCGGGATTCCTCCCTATGCCCAGGATCATCTCCTCCAGGTCTGCTCCGTTGGAGTTTACCGAAGGAACAATAGTGCCTACAACGCTCTGCCCGATGATTTCCTCGCGGCTGAAACCGAAAAACGACTGGGCAAATTCATTGAAAAACGTCACCTTCCCCATATTATCCATTCTGAGGATTATGCTGTTGGTGTTCTCAACAAGTTCACGGTATTTCTTCTCGCTTTCTTTAAGGGCGGACGTGCGTTCCTCCACCAATTCCTCAAGATGAACCCGGTGTTTCTGCAATTCATCCAGATCCTTCCTCCGTTTCGTTATATCCCTGCAAATGGTGAGAATCCTCTGACCTTCCTCCGATTTTATGACAGTCGCATTGATCTCGATAGGCGTTATTTTACCGGAGGAATCGACATAGTCTATTTCCAAGTTCCTTACACATCCGTCAATGGCGCATTTTTCTACGGCCTTGGCGTTTTTATCCCTCTCATAATCCGCAGTCCAATCTGTCACCTTCCTGCCGAGGATTTCCTTTAATTCATTCTTCCCTGCCAGCCGTATATACTCCCGGTTGGCATCAAGAACCCTTCCTTCCATGTCAAGCACCACATATCCTGTATTTGTAGTCTCGACCAGCGACTTGTATTTTCTCTCGCTGCTGTCCAGGAATTCAGCCGCCTTCCTGCTCATTGTGACATCCCGGAAGCTCCAGACACGTCCAACTGGTTTGCCGTCAATACGCTGTGGCTGCGAATAACGCTCGAATATCCTGCCGTCACTGAACTCGATCACATCAAAACTGTTTTCTCCAGGATGAGTATAAAGATATTTGACCTTGTTCAGGAACAATTCAGGATTCCTCAGCTGTTGCAGGACATGACTGAGGGCCTGATCATCATTTCCGCTGTCCATTATGCCTTGAGGTATGTTCCACATCCTTGCGAACTTGCTGTTGGAATAAATGATTTTCCCGGCGTTGTCAACGACTAGGATGCCATCCGTAGTGGATTCAAGGGTGGCGTTGAGCAGGGAAAATGACCTCTTAATCTCCCCCTCGGCAATCTTGCGGCCAGTGACATCCCGGAAAAAACCGACATTGCATTTCTCACCATCCAGAATAAGATTGGTCGTATTTATATCTGCATATATTATCCTCCCGTCCTTGCAAAGGCACGGGATGTCGGGGGCGAGAATCTTCTCTCCTCGACCCTGAACTTCAAATTCGGAAAGAACATGGGGCCAGTCATCAGCCGGATGGATCTTCTGTATGGACATATTGCAGAATTCGTCAGCCCCATAACCCAGCATCCTGCATATTGCCGGATTTGAATACTTGATTGTCCTGGTCTTAATGTCCGCAATAATGATGCCTTCCGACGAACTCTCCAGAATCAGCTTGAATCTCTCATACGATGATGCCAGTTCAATGTCCTTCTTCCTGAGGTCGGTAATGTCTGAGACGATATGGATTACTCCGGATATTCCTCCTTCCTCGTCAAGGATTGGATCAGCCGTGATTTCCAGCCAGCGGTCTTTGGATTTTATTACAGATACTTCCCTTTTCTTGGACTTCTTCATCCTGACTGTGGGGCATTCGGAAATTGGTTCAGCCGTGCCATGAACGACTTCGCAGCATTTCTTTCCAAGCAGGTCCCTTCCTGGATTTCCAAACATCTCGGAAGCCGCCTTGTTGCAGCGGAGGATCTTGAACTCGGCATCCAGAAGGAAAATAACGTCCCTGACCGAATCGAACGTGGTCTGCCATTCCAATGCTGTCGTCAGCAGGATGTTTTCCGCATGCTTTCTGCGGGTGATGTCGCGGCATATGCTCATCACGGCAGTCTTTCCTTTCCAGGATATCAGCTTTGCAGTGACATCAACCGAAACAGGGGTTCCATCCTTCCTCTGATGAATCGTCTCGAAATTCAAAGTCCCACGCGCCTTCAGTCTGGCTACACGCCCAGGCATGTTCGCCTTCTCTTCATAGGCGTCGATGCTTGAAGGTTCCATGGACAGGAGTTCATCTTTGGTGTATCCAAGCAGTTCACAGGCTTTGGCATTTACGGCAAGTATTTTATCTTCGTCGTGGATAAATATGGAGTCGCCGGCATTCTCAAAAATCATCCGGTAAGCCTCATCACCGACTTGAGTTTGAGGCAAAGATTCTTCCTTCTTCTTTTTCACAAGAAGTTCCCCTTTCCCTTCATCACGAAACGCTCCGGCAAAATAATCCTATATCAAAACAAATGACTTCAAGTTAAAGTATCAGGATTCAGGAAATGATATAAGCTGGATATTCTGGCATTCGGATAAATGCCTGGTAATTATGATGTTGCCTTTATAGTTCATAAAGCACCCCACATGCTCTGATTGACGTCAGACACAACATATGGAATATATATTTTAAATTCAATCTTTTCAACCTAACTTGTTCAACTTATGATTAATTATTTAAAAGGCTTAGAAATCATTAATTTTGCAATTTCATAATTATGAATGATATTAGACGTATGAAACCATCAGAAATTATAGAACTCCTTGATTTGAAGCCTCTTCCACTGGAAGGAGGATACTACTCTGAGACCTTCAGATCAAAAGTGTCTTCAAACCGTAAAAAACGATGCACCGGCACCTGCATTTATTACCTTCTCGAAGGAAGAGGCAGATCCTATTGGCATTCAGTCAGATCGGATGAAATTTGGCTCTATCATTGCGGTTCTCCGGGAATCCAGGTACTCCTTTTCCCAGATGGAAGATGGGAGGAGCGAATAATTGGTGCGAATATCGCAGGAAAAGAACGGCCTCAAAGTATCATACCTGCAGAAACTTGGCAGGCTGCTGTTCTTCTAGACATTAATTCATGGGGTCTTTTCTCTGCAGTTGTATGTCCAGGATTCGAATTCGAAGACTATATTCCTGGAAAAGGTTCTGACTTGATAGAAAAATGGCCGAATGCTGAGAGAAGAATCAGGGAATTGAGTTTGATTTGACGGAACATCGTCATCTTTCCGGCAATAATGCGTCAGAATTTTAATGTATTAGCTAAGATGTTATGGATGAAATAGTAAGAGATTGACGGCTTATTTCGACATGTCCAGCATTTTTCGGATTGCCTTTTCAGCTGGAATACGGATCTTTTCGGGAACAGATATCCTAAATCTCATTTTTTCCAGAGCCTCAAGAACATTGTCAATCCTGTGCATTTTCATGTTAGGACATACAGCCTGTTCTGTAATAGGAATGAACATCTTATCTGGATTTTCTTTCCTGAGCCTGTATATCAGTCCAATTTCGGTCGCAACAATTATTTGCTTCGCATTTGTCTGTTTCGCAAACTTACACATGCCTCCCGTGCTAAGCACCTCATCTGCAAGGTCTATCACGTCCAATCTTGATTCCGGATGAATCATGACTTTTGCATCAGGATATTCATGTTTCTTTTGAAGGATGCTCTGAGGGGTTATTCTCATATGTGTCGGACAGAATCCCGGCCACAAAATCATCTTCCTTCCAGTTGTTCTCTGAACAAACCCCCCTAGGTTCCTGTCAGGTACAAAGATGATCTCCCTCCCAACAGGGAGCGATGACACTATTTTAACGGCGTTAGCCGAAGTTACACATACATCTGTAAGGGCTTTGACTTCAGCGGAACTGTTCACATAGGTGACCACAAGCGCGTCTGGATGATCTTTCTTCATCTTAATGAGATCTTCGGCGTCGGCCATGTCAGCCATGGGGCATCCAGATTCCATAACTGGCAGAAGGACAGTCTTTTCCGGAGAAAGAATAGATGCTGTCTCCGCCATGAATTTTACGCCGCAGAAGACTATCAGGTCTGCTTTAGTATCTGCCGCTTTGATACTTAGCTCTAGGGAGTCACCTGTAAAATCGGCAATATCCTGGACTTCTCCAAGCTGGTAGTTATGAGTTATGATAATCGCGTTCTTCTGCTTGCGAAGCTCGTTTATACGGTCTATTATTTCTTTTTCAGTCAGGAATTCCATGTTTTCCGTCTTTTTGTTGTAATTTTCTTTGCCGCAAAGAAAATTACTATAATGATTTCAAAGGAAAAATCCAATGCTTAAATACCTAAAGAAAAAATTCAGGAATATAAGGAAGCTCCCGAATTTCCTGTTCTTCTTTCCAGTTTCTTTTATAAAACTCTCTAAAATCTGCATGCGTACTATGGTCGTAGATCCCGATAAATGCATCGATCCCGATAAGTTCCCGTTTATTACCGTGACCTGGCATAACAGACTTCTCTTTTTCCCAGTCATGTTCACAAGGCCGATCAGGAGGAAGACAGTGGCGATGGTGAGTGCTTCCCGTGACGGACAGTATGTAACCGATATTTGCAGGCTTTTCGGAATACAGAGCGTAAGAGGATCGAGCTCAAAAAAAGGATTCATCGCCTTCAACGATGCATTGAAGTTTCTTGAGGAGGGCTGCAATATAAGCATAACACCAGATGGTCCGCGCGGTCCCCGCTATAAGATGAGCAAAGGTCCAGTAGTTCTTGCAAGTAAAACAGGATATCCTGTTCTTCCGGTTTCGATAAATTATTCATCTTACTGGGAATTAAGGAGTTGGGATAGATTTCAGATTCCAAAACCCTGGGCGAAAGTGACTCTCATCCTTGGAGATCCAATTAAGATTCCCAGTGATATTTCCGAGGAGGATCTCGAAAAATGGCGTAAAACCGTCGAAGACGCCCTGAACACCATCAGCGAGATCAGGAAGTAGCACAGACATTCCTGTCTCTGATTGTTTTTGAATTTGCCCCCTTTACTAAATGTCTTTTTGAATTATAATTACGTCCTTGCGCCAATGTAGCTCAGTTGGTAGAGCAGCTCATTCGTAATGAGCAGGTCATCGGTTCAAATCCGATCATTGGCTCCAGTTCCTCCTCTGTGCTGTATGATCCGTGAGTGCAGGTACGGCTTCAAGAATTGTTTCCTTCATGTAAGAATAATATTTGAAATGCATCAGTAAGATGACCAAAAAGAGCCTGGAAAAAGATAAAAAAACAGGTAATTTTGAGTTCAAAATAAAAAATAATGAAAATATTTTAATATTTGGCTTGCACAGTTTATTTCTCATGGTATTATATCAGCCGCTTCAAATAAAAGCGCAAGTTTTTTGATAGATAAAGATGTTGTCAGTAGTAGGGCAAAATAAAAATCAAATTATTTTTATAAGTTCACTTGCAAGTAAGATCGATAGTGATACTTTATCAGCCGCTTCGAAAAAAAGCGCAAGTTTTTTGATAGAAAAGATTTTGTCAGGTGTTGACAATAATTTATTTTCTGATATACTTACAATCGCGTAACAAAGCGCGACTAAAAATATAAAAGTTATTTATCAGGCGAGCATTCAATCCAAAAGATGGTATGCTTGCTTTTTTATCGCCGGTTGATGCCGGCAAGTTCTTTGAAAACTGAATAGTGCGATGTGTCCGTTTAATTACTTTGACGAGATATTGTTAAAGTCGAAAAAATAAGAAGAGCATTTATTAGATTCTCCAAAAAGAGAATTAAAATTTCTTTCGGAGAGTTTGATTCTGGCTCAGAACGAACGCTGGCGGTATGGATTAGGCATGCAAGTCGAACGGGATCTGAGATGTTCAAGTAGCAATATGAGAATATTTCAGTGAGAGTGGCGAAAGGGTGAGGAACACGTGAGTGACCTGCCCCTAAGTTTGGAATAACCTTTCGAAAGGAGGGCTAATGCCGAATGTGAATAATTCCCTCATGGGGGATTATTTAAAGATTTATCTCTTAGGGATGGGCTCGCGTCCTATCAGCTTGTTGGTGAGGTAATGGCTTACCAAGGCTATGACGGGTAGCTGGTCTGAGAGGATGGTCAGCCACACTGGGACTGAGACACTGCCCAGACTCCTACGGGAGGCTGCAGTCGAGAATCTTCCGCAATGGGCGAAAGCCTGACGGAGCGATACCGCGTGAAGGATGAAGGTCTTCGGATTGTAAACTTCTGTCACTGGGGACGAATAAATGACGGTACCCGGAGAGGAAGTCACGGCTAACTACGTGCCAGCAGCCGCGGTAATACGTAGGTGACTAGCGTTGTTCGGATTTATTGGGCGTAAAGGGTCCGCAGGGGGCCGGCTAAGTCTGATGTGAAATACCAAGGCTCAACCTTGGAACTGCATTGGAAACTGGTTGGCTAGAGCATCGGAGAGGAGATTGGAATTCCTGGTGTAGCGGTGGAATGCGTAGATATCAGGAGGAACACCAAAGGCGAAGGCAGATCTCTGGACGATTGCTGACCCTCAGGGACGAAAGTATGGGGATCAAACAGGATTAGATACCCTGGTAGTCCATACTGTAAACGTTGTGAACTTGACGTGGGAGGATTTAACCCCTTCCGTGTCGTAGCTAACGCGATAAGTTCACCGCCTGGGGACTACGGCCGCAAGGCTAAAACTCAAAGAAATTGACGGGGGCCCGCACAAGCGGTGGAGCATGTGGCTCAATTCGATGCAACGCGAAGAACCTTACCTGGATTTGACATATACTTGACAGCTGTGGAAACACAGTCTTTCGCAAGAACAGGTATACAGGTGCTGCATGGCTGTCGTCAGCTCGTGTCGTGAGATGTTCGGTTAAGTCCGGCAACGAGCGCAACCCATGTCGTTAGTTACTAACAGGTAATGCTGAGGACTCTAGCGAGACTGCCCGTTACTAAGCGGGAGGAAGGAGTGGATGACGTCAAGTCCGTATGGCCTTTATATCCAGGGCTGCACACGTGCTACAATGGTCGGTATAATGGGATGCGAAATCGCGAGGTGGAGCAAATCCTCAAAACCGGCCCCAGTTCAGATTGTAGTCTGCAACTCGACTACATGAAGTTGGAATCGCTAGTAAAGGCGTATCAGCTACGACGCCTTGAATACGTTCCCGGGCCTTGTACACACCGCCCGTCACATCATGGAAGCTAATTGCACCCGAAGTCGCTGACTCAACTTGCAAAAGAGAGAGGCGCCGAAGGTGTGGTTAGTGACTGGGATGAAGTCGTAACAAGGTAACCGTAGGGGAACCTGCGGTTGGATCACCTCCTTTCTAAGGAGTAATTCCAGACCTTAATAAGTTTGGAATACGGTTAAACTCCAGAGTAACATCTGGATGTGAGAATGGAAACATTTTCAACACGGACACATCGTACTATTCAGTTTTTTAAAGAGCAAAGTTCTTTGATTTTTTTAAGGGGCTATAGCTCAATTGGCTAGAGCGCTAGCTTTGCAAGCTAGATGTTAAGGGTTCAAGTCCCTTTAGCTCCACCAGTTGACTAAAGTCGCTGGTGGATCAATCGAGATAGCAAGACATTTGGGATTTTTGACCAGGACCGGCCCTCGGAGTCCCGCAGGGCGGGACAAACCTAGGGCGCATAGCTCAGTTGGTTAGAGCGCGTCTCTGATAAGGACGAGGTCATTGGTTCAACTCCAATTGCGCCCACCATTCATATGCTCGGAAGAGGATTGATATGGTGGAGGAACTTTGAAGAAGATTTTGATTTTTCAGGCGGAAACGTCTTGAAATATTCGGTGGTACGGAAAAGTCCGTTATCCGATGTTCATTGAAAACTAAATAAGAAGAATAGGGTAAATGAGTTCTAATAAGACTTATTTATGCAACTTTTGTTGAGATTAAAATTATTTTGGTGATTAAGCTACTAAGGGCACAAGATGGATGCCTTGGCACTGATTGGCGATGAAGGACGTGGTAAGCTGCGATAAGCTTCGGTGAGCTGCAAACAAGCGTTTAACCGGAGATTTCCGAATGGAGCAATCCGTTCCGAGTAATGTCGGATCATTACAGTCTGAATTCATAGGGCTGTAAGGCAATACCCAGGGAAGTGAAACATCTCAGTACCTGGAGGAAAATAAATCGTGAGAGATTCTGTTAGTAGTGGCGAGCGAAAACGGAAGAGCCTAAACCGTGGTGTTTACACTGCGGGGTTGCGGGACCTTAACATGGTACGTGCGGAAGTTAGAAGAATGATCTGGAAAGATCAGCCAGAGAGGGTGAAAGCCCCGTATTTGAAAACTGAAGCCGGCCTATAGGTATCCCAAGTAAGGCGGAGCACGTGAAACTCCGTCTGAATCAGGGGGGACCACCTCCCAAGGCTAAATACATATCAGTGACCGATAGTGAACTAGTACCGCGAGGGAAAGGTGAAAAAGTACCCCGGAAGGGGAGTTAAAAGTACCTGAAATCTTGTGTCTACAAAGTGTGGGAGTCCTCCTTGTGGGGACGACCGCGTGCCTTTTGCATAATGAGCCTGCGAGTTACTTCTATACAGCAAGGTTAAGCCATGTGCGTAGCCGAAGCGAAAGCGAGTATGATAAATGCGTCTAGTTGTATGGAGTATACCCGAAACCGAGTGATCTATCCATGGCCAGGCGGAACCTCCGGTAACACGGAGTGGATGGCCGAACCTATTGATGTTGAAAAATCACGGGATGAGTTGTGGATAGGAGCGAAAGACCAATCAAACTCGGTAATAGCTGGTTCTCTTCGAAATAGCTTGAGGGTTAGCCTCGTACAATATTTTCCAGGGGTAGAGCACTGACTGTCAGAGGGTCCTTACCGGGATACCAAAGACTATCAAACTCCGAATACTGGAAAACTTACTACGGGAGTCAGGCCGTGTGGGATAAGCTGCACGGCCAAGAGGGGAAAAGCCCAGACCATCAGCTAAGGTCCCCAATTTAGACTAAGTGGAGTCGTAAAGGATGTGGAGTTGCTATGACAGCCAGGATGTTGGCTTAGAGGCAGCCATCATTTAAAGAACGCGTAATAGCGCACTGGTCGAGTGATTCCGCGCCGAAGATTATCGGGACTAAGTCTAAAACCGAAGCTGTGGATTTTATCCGCAAGGATAGAGTGGTAGAAGAGCGTTGTATGCGGCTTGAAGCCATCCTGAAAAGGTTGGTGGACTGCATACAAGTGACCATGCAGGCATGAGTAGCGAAAAACCAGACGAGAATTCTGGTCACCGAAAACCTAAGGTTTCCTGGGGAAGGTTCGTCCGCCCAGGGTTAGTCGGGCCTAAGGCGAGGCCGAAAGGCGTAGCCGATGGACAACAGGTTAATATTCCTGTACCATCTTACTGGAGTGATGAAGGGGTGCAGTATGCTAGATCAGCTGTCTATATGACAGTCTAAGGCCGTAGGACGGCTGGCAGGAAAATCCGCCAGCCATTAAGTCTGAGAGCTGGGGACATGGAGTCTTCGGACAAAGTGGATTGATCGATGCTATGCTGACTAGAAAAGCTTCTAAACGTTAAAGGTAAGGTGTCCGTACCGCAAACCGACACAGGTAGGTAAGGCGAGAAGCCTAAGGTGCGCGAGAGTAACCACGTTAAGGAACTCGGCAAATTAGCCCCGTAACTTAGGGAGAAGGGGTGCCCTTGACCGTCAGAGGACTTGCTCCTCGAAGCGGACTAGGGTTACAACAAAGAGGCCCAGGCGACTGTTTAACAAAAACACAGCACTATGCAAACTCCGAAGAGGAAGTATATGGTGTGACACGTGACCAATGCCGAAAGGTCAAGCTGAGGGGTTAGCAGCAATGCGAAGCTCTGAAGCGAAGCCCCGGTGAATGTCGGCCGTAACTATAACGGTCCTAAGGTAGCGAAATTCCTTGTCGGGTAAATTCCGACCTGCACGAATCGTGTAACGATCTGGGCACTGTCTCAACGTGGATCTCGGCGAAGTTGTAATTCCGGTGAAAATGCCGGATACCCGCAGTAGGACGGAAAGACCCCGTGAACCTTTACTGTAATCTGATATTGGTATTTGTTTCTTCATGTGTAGCATAGGTAGGAGACTTTGAAGTCCTTCCGCTAGGGAGGATGGAGTCGTCAGTGAAATACTACCCTTGAATAAGTGAATATCTAACCGTAGTCCGTGAAACCGGACGTGGAACAGTGTCAGAGGGTCAGTTTGACTGGGGCGGTTTCCTCCTAAATTGTAACGGAGGAGTCCAAAGGTACACTCAGCACGGTTGGCAATCGTGCGCGGAGCGCAAGAGTAGAAGTGTGCTTTACTGTGAGACCGACGGGTCGAACAGTTACGAAAGTAGGGTCTAGTGATCCAGTGGTTGAATGTGGAATCGCCATTGCTCATCGGACAAAAGGTACTCTGGGGATAACAGGCTGATCGCGTCCAAGCGTCCAAAGCGACGACGCGGTTTGGCACCTCGATGTCGGCTCATCACATCCTGGGGCTGAAGAAGGTCCCAAGGGTTCGGCTGTTCGCCGATTAAAGTGGTACGCGAGCTGGGTTCAGAACGTCGTGAGACAGTTCGGTCCTTATCCACTGCGGGCGCAGGATATTTGACGGGAACATTCCTTAGTACGAGAGGACCGGGAATGAGTAACCTCTGGTGTTCCAGTTGTTCCTACAGGAGCATTGCTGGGTAGCTAAGTTGAGAAAGGATAAGCGCTGAAAGCATCTAAGCGCCAAGCCTACCCGAAGATTAGATATCCCTTATACGTAAGTATACTAAAGGCTGGTCGAAGACTACGACCTTGATAGGTTGGAAATGTAAGTGCTGCAAGGCATTCAGTTTACCAATACTAATCAGCCGTGAGGCTTAATCACCTTTTTTCCAACTGTCGATGTGGTTTTATAATGGACAGATGGGAAAAGGAATTAAATATACACTTGATGACTGTTGCTAACCTATTCTTCTTATTTTTATATTATCAGATTTTTTCCCGGTGCCCATAGCGAGAAGGATACACCCGTTCCCATTCCGAACACGGCCGTTAAGGGTCTCTGCGGCGATGGTACTACACAATTGAGTGTGGGAGAGTAGCGCGGTGCCGGGATTTTTTTTTGTCTTTATCTTTTTTCATGAATGAAAAAAATAAAACAATTGCTTTAATTATTATTTGCGGTATCTTAGAATCAACAAATATATGATTCGGGAGCATTGTGAATATCTATCAGGAAACATCATATAACGGCAAGGCCGTAAACAGCTTCGTTGAAGAGGAAAGCATTTTCATCGAATGCGATTTCACCTCCGCTAACATACATGGCGCCGTCATTACAGATGCCATTTTCATAGCCTGCAATTTCTCAAAGGCCAACTTAGGCCTCTGCACAGCCTTCAGGACAAAATTCATAAACTGCGATTTTGACGGTACTTTGTTCAAAGGATCTAATCTTGAGAGCAGCGTTTTCATAAACTGCACGATTAAGAACTGCGATTTCACTTCTGAAGTTTCCGGTGGGAAAGGGATATTCAACGATATTATCACTGAGGAATGCACGATCGAAGGCGAATTTCCGAAAGAATAATAAAACCCCTCAGGGTTTTTATGCTGGAAATATTTCCTTGTGCTCAATCTTTTCACCGCAGAACACGCAGGTCTTGCTTTTTATAGAGACAGGCCGTGAACAGCTCTTGCATTTTAAAGTGCTTGATGTATATGCTTTGGCCTTTTCAAATTCAACTTCTGTGATTTTCTTCTTGAGCTCGTCGTCAGTGGCTCCGGTCTTGATCCTCAAGAGTTCCCACATGGCCTGAGCGATTATTGTAAGATGATGAATGTCATCGCGAAGCCGCTCGTTTTCCATTGAGGCCTGATGTGCAAGTCCTTGGGCATCCTTGGCCTGATCCTTCCTCAAGGTGTCTGTCGGATAAATATGAAAATTCAGCATTTTAGCCTCCTTTACGCTGTTCCTGCGCTTCTGCTGGGATCCTTAGTAATCTGACATTCTTTCATCAAACTTCAAATAATAAGAAATTTATTTATTCCCGTAAGATATCCTTCCAGTTGTAGAATCTATTTTCAGGCTCACATAACTGTTGGAGTTCTTGTTTGTTATAACCACATTTCCCGCTGACGACACATATTTCCCCTCGCAGATCTCTATGAACGTGTCCTTGCTAGTGCTCGTTGCCGATATGCCATTAGGCTTGAATATTACGGCTCCAAAATCGGTGACGTCAGAAAGCCCGCCTATGTCAGAACAGTCAACTCCCTTGTTAGGGGATGTGCCTGGAAGCGGCGAAGGGGAAACAGTGGTTATTGCGCCATTTGAAGGAGAAAGATATCCTCCAGAGACATTTACTCCGTTATCATCATCTATTTCAGCAATGGAAACACCTTCAGGAAGGAACTCCCAGCTTTCACCCTGTATCCACTGCTGGAAATAATAATTGCTGCCGTTTTTAGCGACAATGCAGGCGCGGTATGAACAATGGAAGTATTTGTCAGGAATGTTTGATGCCGAGGGAGCTCCGCCAGACTGAGGCATTAGGATTGCAACATACTTCCTTTTACTTATTGCGTACGATCTGGCCAGATTCAATTTCACAGAAAGGGTTCTTGCCGCAAATTCCGCCCCCTGTCCTTTCAAGGTCTTTACAAATTCAGGTACGGCCAATGAAAACAGAATGACCATTATTCCAATTACTAGAAGTATTTCAATAAGAGAGTAGACGTGTTTTTTCCTAGCTGCTGCCATTTCGCACCTTTGCTTTCATTCAAGGCCTTCCTTCGACGATTGCAATAAGTTTCTGTATTACATCGAACAGTCCGTCAAGGCCTGTCGGTTTTACAAAGTAGGCCTTGGCATTCAGATTTTTTACTTTTGACTTATCGTTCTCGCTCTGGGAAATACTGAGGACTGCAACAGGTATTTGCTTCAAATTATTGTCCTTGTTTAGCTCCTCAAGCACTTCGAATCCGTTCATTCGTGGCATGTTAAGATCGAGAAGTATAAGATCCGGATGCGGCCTCTCGGAAAATTCACCCTCCATACGCAGATATTTCATGGCCTCGATTCCGTCCTGGGCGACATTCACATTGAATTCCCTGTTGCTTTCCTTGAATGCTTCAAGGGTCAGTTCAATATCGTCGGGATTGTCTTCGACCATGAACACCTGTATGATTTTGTTCTTTTTGTTTTCAATTATCATACTCCACCTCCATTATGATTGTTTTTAATTGGTATTGTAAAATAAAATGCTGATCCTTGTCCTGGAGCCGATTCTATCCGGATGGATCCCCCGTGTCTTTCAATGATCCTCTTGCACATGGCCAGTCCGACTCCGTAGCCAGGGAATTCCGATTCCTTGTGCAGTCTCTGGAATATGGTAAATATCCTTTCGAAATACTTCGAGTCAATCCCGATTCCGTTGTCTTTCACATAAAATTCATAAAAATCACCTTTTTTACTGACACCGACGTGTATTATTGGGGTATTTTTGTCCTTAGAGGAGAATTTTATTGCGTTGGCGATGAGATTCTGGAAAACCCTCAGAAGCTGCAGGAAGTCCGCGTAGACCATTGGAAGATTGTCGTGGGTGATCTTAGATCCGGTCTCATTGATTGAGACTTCAAGATTGCCGAGGGAGTGCTCGAGTATTTCATTGCTGTCAACCGATTTGAAAGGTTCGGCGTGGGTGCTGATCCGGGAATATTCCAAGACGCTGGTTATCATCTCCTGCATGTTCTGGGCGGCGGCATTCAGCCTTTCAATGTAATGATCCGCCTTGGCGTCAAGCGCACCATGGTAGCGCTTTGAAAGAAGTTGTATGAAGCCTGATATTGAACGGAGAGGCTCCCTTAGATCATGGGAGACGGCATATGAGAATTTCTCCAGATCCTTATTGGACCTTTCAAGCTCTATCTTCTGTATCTGCAGCTGTGTGATGAGATCCTTGTGTTCAATGGCGTCATGAAGGGACCTTGTAAGAAGTTTTCCATTGAGCTTGTGCTTGTAGAGGAGACCCCTGGTGTCTATTCCGCACGAGAGCAGATCAAATTCGTTTTCATCAAAGAAGGTAAGGGCGATGAAAGGCATGGAAGGATGTTTGTCCTTGATTTTCCTCAAAGTCTCGGAATCAGTCTTCAATGGTGTCGTAAGATCAATGAGAACAACGTCTATCTTCTCCCTGTCCAGGAGTTCGGACGCTGCATTCACGGTATCACACGAGAACAGCTCGCAGTTATTCCTGCCATCTTCATAAAGGAAATCACTGATCGTCTGTATGTCTCCAAGATCTTTTTCTATTAGAAGAATACGCATAGGATAACGATACACCTCCATCTAATTCTAAGAAATTCCAAGCTAATATGCAAGAGCAAAGGTTAAAATACTTCATAAATTAAAAAAAACAGCTCTTTTTTAGTTGCATCTCGCCCCAGTTTATAATATAATTGAGTTGTAATGTTTTTGTAGAGTCGGTCGTTCCGAAGCGATAGGGAGCTTTGCACTATGGCAGTATCACATAAGAGAAACACCCCCCCCCTGCCTGAACCCCCTGTCAAAAGGCGTGGGTGTCGCATCCTATTGTATTTCAATCTGATAGAAATCGCCCTTGCAATAGGAGTTGTCGGCATAGGATTCACAGGGGTGGTCTCCCTTTTTCCGGAAGCCCTCAAGTCCACAAGGGATGCGATAGGCGACAACTACTGTTCGTATGTGGCGAACCAGTTCCTGGTATATGTCTCCAGAAGCTGTAATGACCCTACAAAAAATTATGGGGCCGGAGCTAGGGATTTCTGGCAGGAATACATATATCCTGCACCGTCATCCGCCATTCCTGACACTTGTCCGAATGAGGCCGCCGAGACAAGTGCTACGTTTTCAACTACAGCCACTGAATCAGGGATTTATACTTCGAATAATCCCGGACTGTACAGGGTGAGGCAGGGTACTTCCTCTATCGTAGATTTCCAGGCCAGTATAAGAATTTGGAAATCAACTATAAAGAACTTGTATATTTATAACCAGAACTATCCGGAAATCACCTATGATTACGCAGTTCATCTGAACGTGGAAATCAGCTGGCCTACGGAAAAGCCGTATGGCAAAAGAGAAAAAAGATACTACAATCTCGAAATTTTCAGGCAGCAGTTCTAAATTGACTGGATGATTGAATTACGATAGGTTATTGGGTGTTGAATGGAAATCAGAAATCAAAAATTGGAAATAAAAAACAGGTTCACCCTGATAGAGCTTATTGCTTCCATGGGTGTCTTTGCCGTCCTAATGCTTATTTTAATGACGTTCTTTGATTCCGCCCAGAAGACCTGGACGGAGTCATATCACAGGAGCATAGCCTATGAAAACGCCAGAATCGCCTTTGATCTGATAGAAAGGGATTTGCAGTGTATCTATTACCAGCAGGAAACTGTTCCTTTCTGGCATAAGGCCGCTACGGATGAAACCTGGGGAAGTGCTAGGAATGAACTTCTGTCATTTGTATCTGAAACTCCTGTCCCCCCGAATAGCTATTGCGAGTCAAGGCTCTGTGAAATCAAATATCAGCTATATTACGCCTCAACGCACGATGATGAATACGACGGCTGGTTGATGAGAAGCGTCACCGGGGATAAGACTGATTTACCTGACGACAATATCTTCGATGCCACCTCTAATCCTACCGGGAAATGGAATTTCAACAGGAACTTTGCTGTTGGACTCAGTGGAACAGACAAGGCTTTTACAGGCAATACTGACTCCAGCGACACCTTTGACAGGATAATTCCTTATGTGACCGACCTGGTTTTCACGTGCTATAGGCGCAATGGCACGGAAATCACTCCAGATTCAACAGGGACAACCCCGACGGAATTCCCTTATTCAATCAGGGCGGATATAACCCTCATGGACAGAAGTTCCTTCATGAAATGGCAGATTCTTGACAAAGGTGGCGCAGCAAATGCTTCTCAATTTAAAACTGATCATGGGCGTAAGTTCACTAAGACCTTCCTGATAGGCGAGAGAGGCCAGTATGAATAAAAATTTTAAAATCAAGGATTTAAAATTTTTTATGAGGGGGGGCGAAGAGGGGATAGCCCTCATAATGACCATTGCCCTGCTTTTTATGCTTCTTTTGATGGCGATATCTTTCGCATCTACGTCCAGGATGTGGAGACAGGCTGCTGGAAACAGCAATGATCTGGCATTGTCAAGAATGCTCGCGGAATCAGCCGTCCAAAGGGCCATAGGTGCATTGAGATTCTATTGTTCGGTGTCAGACAACCAATATGCCGAAGTCATAAGCCACGACGAAAGTGATTCCAATGTCTCTAATCAGAAGACTTATGACTCCCTGCATAGGCTTGCGACAATCGCAGGCGATGTGGAATACGACTGGGCTTCCCCATATGATCCCAATGCCGTTGACGCCCTGCACTGGCAGTATGTCTATAACGGTCTTCCTGGTCCGTCGGATCTTGGATATGATGCAACCAATCCTAAAAAAATAATCGGGAGAATTTCATATGTAACTGTAGCAGTTGGAGGAAAGCTTGATCCCGCCGCCTGTGTCGATACTGGGGCTTCACCTGTCAACGAGGACGGAGCAAATGAAGAAAGATGCGGAAAATATGTCAAGGAAATCAACATACAGAGCATAGATCCAACAAACTCCACAGGTTACCTGCCCATAGTAGCAGTTGCGCCTGAAACGCAGACACTTGTAAGCAAATTAAGTTCTTCAAATGCCTCTCCGGCAGGGAAATTGGCTGATAATGGCACCGACATTCCGAGATGGACTGACTGGGACAAGTTGTTTTCACCATCAAAACTCAATATTACCGACAACGACCAGAAAGAGGCCTTAAGAATCTGGTTCACTCTTGACAACCCGGAAGATCCCGAGGCCTTTTGGGTTGATACAAATACAGATGGTATACAGGGTTCAGAAGAACTCTACCATCGCTTCAATCTTGCTAGGACTGATTGGAGTTCGCTAACTGTCGGAAACATTATAGCCAGTCCGTCCGCCTACAGTGATTCGCCGGCAACCAATGATGGAAATGGAGTAAAGTGGTTGAACAACTGGACCGATGCAGGGACATTTGCTGATGTAGCTTACAGGAAAAAACAGATTGCCGCAAACATAAAGGATTACAGCGATTCCGATGACGATGTGACTACAGACAGCACTTCTGACCCGACTTATACAGGAAATGAGAATACCCCCTACATAAACGAACTTGCCATGGAAGTCCAGTGTACGGTAAATATGGTAAATATCCCCGGTCCTGAAAAAGAGGCCCACCTGAATTTCTATATCCGGTGTGGAGGGGAGATTATAAACATGTATGGAGAAAATTTCAGTGCTGCAACAACTCTTCGTATGGTTGGAAAAATTGACTTCGACTACAGGGCTCAGGATCCTCCGACCCCTCAGCACTATAATGGAGACTATGACAGGACATTCACTCTTACACCTATAGGTGCAAGCGCCTACAAGTTCACATGGGATTCACAGCCATTCCTTGTCGAAAAAACATTTGTAGTCATGCCTCCCCATAAAGTCTGGGCCGAAAATGTGAAAGTCAGCATAAACAAGGCGATTCTCACCTATAATGGTAAATTTGCCGATTGTGCAAAACCTGATGCGACAGGAGAATACAGTGAAACTCTTGTAGAACTTGTACAAAGGGACAACAGTGGTACCAACACAACTTATTATAATTATGAGGTTGACGATCCGAGACAGAATCTTAATCCCTCTGACTGGCCCGCTGGGAACTGTCCTACCACTAAAGATTTTCCTTATGAGGGAACTGTGAATACCATTAACCATGGAGTTACATGCACTACCAGCGGTGATGCAGAGTCAGGATCGACGCCGACAACTATTTCCACGGCGTTCATCAGGAACGCCCCTGTGAAGTCGCCATGGGAGCTTGGATGCATACATCGCGGAGGAAAGTGGGAAACTCTGAATCTTCTCACCTATAATGAGATAGACACTTTTTCAGGAGTTTCTCCGACAACAGGTGGTGGGGCCTTTGCATCAGGCGATGCAAACATACTTGATCAGGTCAAAATGACAAATAATGTTAAGACATACGGTCTTGTCAGTGTGAACGCAACAAATCAATTTGTCCTTAAGGCGCTGCTGGCCAAGATAAGGGTAGGCGTACCATGGAAAAACAATGGTTCGGATGGCATTTCCGGAAATGCAGATGACAATTCTCCTGGAAGCACGAACAATGGGACTGAACTTACATATGCGTCTAATGTTACAAATCTCGCTTCCACCATTTCCGGTTCTGCATCGCGTCCTTTCAAGACAAGAGCTCAGGTCGTAAAAGTGGATAAACTAAGCGATGGAACTGAGGCGACCCAGACAAAAAATGCGACGAAGGAGGAGATTATCGGCAAGTTCATCAATCTGACGAAATCTTCCGCGATCGATGACACAATTGTGATTATCGCCCTTGCCCAGACCATCAAGGACGTTGGAAGCGGGATAACCATAAGCAAGGATCTTGATGGGAACGGCATTGTTGGTACGGCTGATGAGACTGTGGCTAAAGTTGATTTCAATGGTGATGGAGATATACTGGATCCAGCTGTACCTGAAACGGTTACAAATTGCCAGTTCGGTACTTATAATCAGTATGCAGATGAAATCACCTCAGAACAGAAGGTTATTGCGATAGTTGCCCGCAATCCGATAAACGGCAAATGGAAAATTATTAAATTCATGTATCTTGAGGATTAATCATGAACAAGAATTTTATTAGCGCGATAATTGCTGTAGTTTTTACGGTGGCTCTGTCATCGTATGCCCAGGACGACATGATCGTCAAGGGGAAAATTGTCTATACAAAATCCATGGTTGACGCAAACTTGAAGTCGATCAAGGATATTATAATAGACGGAAACAAGGAAAATGGAAAAACTATTCCGGTTCACTCCACCCAGATTTACGGATTCACGAAAACATTCGATTATTTTGCGAATTTTGCGGAAATTGAGAAGGTCACAGGTTATTCACGCGATTGGTTTAAGGAGATGAAAAAAGCTTTGGAGGCAATGTGGGAGCCGAAATCTAAAATGGAGACGGCATTGCTTAATAGTGATGAGAAGACAGCATCGGAGTGCAGGATAATTTATGAAACTGCCAATAAGAAATTTATGGATCTGATGGATCATCCCAGGAAAGCACAGAAGAAGAAATAAGATTTTCTGGAGATGCTGGATTTTAAAGTATGAACTGTTTTTTTTATGTCCCTCTTTTTTGCCAATAATCCTTTTTCCACACTTGCGATAATTTCTCTGATTCTAATGATGAAATGATCCTCTGCGATAAGTTTCTCAAGGATAATCAAGATGAGTACGAGATTGATTGCAAGTGCTTAAAATCAACACATTATCAAACGGATTCACGAGTCGAAAATGAATGATCCTTTCAGACCCCTGACACGAGTATGGTTTCCGGTTTCCTTTGCAATATCTATGAGTTCCGCGTCGGAGTAGGTTGGCGCGCTTGCAAGGGTGTTGTCTATGATTTCAGCGGGATGGAACTGCTGGAGTGTCCACACAGGTACACCGAGCGCGTTTAACTCCTCTCTCATAAGCCTGAGGATTTCCGGTGAATGATATCTCTTGTGGACGGTCGTCCTGACATCCAGAGGTATATTCTCCTGTATAGCGTAAGAAATAGTCCTATGTACCCGCTCTACCAGATCCTCGATTTTAGAACCTGTCAGTTCCATGTAGCGCGAAGAAGGGGCCTTGTAATCGAGGCCAAGGGCGTCGAGGCATTTGTTCTTGTGGATACTAATAACTACATCAGGATTGCTTCCGTTTGTATCTAGCTTTATAAGATATCCTAACATCTTGATCTTTTCTGCAAATCCTGACAATGCGCTGCATAATGAAGGCTCGCCACCGCTTATTACTACGCCTTCAAGCTTTCCAGTCCTCTGCTTCAGGAAATTGAAGATGAAATTATCCGAAAGCTGGGGCTGGCTTTCAGGATCAATTACAAGATGTGGATTATGGCAGTATGGACATCTGAAATTGCATCCTCCTGCATATAGGATGCACGAGATTTTCCCTGGAAAATCTATCAGGGAGAATTTTGTAAGTCCACGAATATCCATATAATGCAGCTCCTGGTTGAGGGAAGATACAGGCGGATCCCCGGTTTTTCAAATTACAAGGGCTTGCAGGAACATGCAAACATGCGATACGGCAGCCGGGATTACCGGCTGCCGGATCATGGATGTCTCAGCATAAATGTGAAATCAGGCTACTTTTTCCTTTTCCTTCTTCCTGAGTTCCGTAGAGAAGACTTTCCTATCTTTGAATTCTTCCTGTTTTCCTTTGTTCCAGTTCTTTACCGGACGGTGATAGCCGCACACCCTGCTGAAGATTTCTGTTTTCATTCCGCATTTAGCCATTTTAGTTTTCGACTCCCTTTTATTCATACGCGCCCCTCCTCTTCCTGCTCCATGGGTGGCAGTGGAGCAGGTCTGAGATTGTTTAATATAAATTTAAAAATTACTGTTACTTGAAAATTGAATTCAAAACTGTCCTGTCGGTGATGCAACACCTGATACCGACCATCATAACCGCTATGCTGTCATAATCTTGAGCTGATGCGGTTCATTATCAGTGGACAGCGGACATTCATGGTGTTCACCGGGTATGTATCCGTGGACAGGGCAAATACTGAATGTCGGCGTTATCGTGAAATACGGGATCTTATAGTTTTCCGCAATTCTCCTGACGAGAGCTGCAACCTGTTTTTCATCCTCTATCCTTTCGCCTATGAATCCGTGGAAGACTGTTCCTCCGGTATATCTTGACTGCAGAGGCTCCTGGATGTCGAGGGCGTCAAAGATATCATCGGTATATCCGACGGGAAGCTGCGAAGAGTTCGTATAGTAGGGATCTGAATCTCCCGCGCAAATGATCTCAGGATATCTTTTCTTGTCTATCCTGGCGAGCCTGTAGCTGGTGCCTTCGGCCGGAGTAGCCTCAAGATTATAGATATGTCCGGTCTGGGCCTGGTACTCGGATATCCTGTCCCTCATGAAATTAAGGACCTTGAGTGAAAATTCCATTCCCTCTCCATCTGCTATGCAGCAGCCCTTGAAATTGAGGCAGGCTTCGTTCAAACCGACAAGTCCTATCGTGCTGAAATGGTTCTTGAGAGTTCCAAGATAGGTCTTAGTGTATGGAAGCAGGTCACCTTCGAGATGGCGCTGCACGATCTTCCTCTTGATCTCCATGGAATCCCTTGCAAGATCCATGAGACCTCCCAGTCTCGAGAAGAATTCTGTCTCGTTCTTTGACAGATATCCGATCCTCGGCATGTTTATAGTGACGACACCGATGGATCCTGTCTGTTCGCCGGCCCCGAAAAGACCGCCTGTCTTGTTGCGGAGTTCGCGGATGTCCATCTGGAGTCGGCAGCACATGCTTCTGACATCTCCGGGCTTGAGATCGCTCTTGATGAAATTCTGGAAGTAAGGAAGCCCGTATTTTCCAGTGACTTTGAAGAGAAGCTTTGCATTTTCGCTCTCCCAGTCAAAATCGTTTGTAATGTTATAAGTGGGTATTGGGAAGGTGAATATCCTTCCATCCCTGTCCCCGGAGCTCATTACATCGAGGAAGGCCTTGTTGATCAGATCCATTTCCTTCTGGTAGTCGCCATATACTTTTCCGTCCTGGATCTTTCCTCCTATGATGATCGGTGTCTGCCTCAGATCTTCAGGTACGACCCAGTCAAAAGTCAGGTTTGTGAAAGGAGTCTGTCCCCAGCGGCTCGCAATGTTGAGTCCGAATACGAACTGCTGAAGGTTCTGCCTGATCTCCTTGTAGCCCAGTCCGTCCTCCCTCACGAATGGAGCGAGAAGAGTGTCAAATGAGTTGAACGCCTGGGCACCGGCCCATTCGGTCTGGAGAGTGCACATGAAGTTGACTATCTGTCCAAGGGCTGTGTCGAAGTGCTTTGCGGGACCGGCGCTTGCGCGCCCTTCACATCCCTTGAACCCTTCCATGAGGAGCTGCCTGAGGCTCCAGCCTGCGCAATAACCTACGATACCGCAGGAAAGATCATGGAGATGGAAATCTCCGTCCTTGTGGGCCTGTGCTATTTCCTTCGAATAGATGTTTGAAAGGGTGTAGTGTGCGATTACCGATCCGCTCACATGGTTGAGCAGGCTGGCGTACGAGTAGCCTGCGTTGGAATTCTCATTTACGCGCCAGTCATTCTGTTCGATGTAGGATGAGACTAGATCCTGGACGTCCATCATCAGCTTCTTGCTCTCTCGCAGATTATCATGCTGTGCGCGATAGAGGATGAACGATTTTGCAGCCTTTGTGAGCCCTTTGCGGATGAAAGACTGTTCGACCAGATCCTGGACAAGTTCAATGTCAGGAACATTGTCCTTTACCTTGATACCGTTAAGGGCGGTTATGACATCGGAGCAGATTGTCTTGGCAAGCTTGTCGTTTCCTGTGCCAACGGCCTTGAGGGCCTTGTTTACTGCGAGAGTTATTCGTTCTGCGTCGAATTCAACTACTCTTCCATCCCTCTTGCGAATACGATCATATATCGGCTTTACAGACATAAAAGACCCCCTAGTCAATTTCTTGAAAATCCATTTTTGTTTAGGGAACCCGGCGGCTTGTTCCCTTCGATATCATAATTACCGATTTATTCTAATACTTTTTGTTGTGGTTGGCAAATCAAAAACCACTATATATAGTGTTTTTTTATAAATATTTTTAAACTACGAAACGACAGAGTGTTGCAAAATTATTTTGTGGAAGACCCCTGGAGGCTGAATTTTGATTGACTAAATATTAAATGCAGGCTTGATAGTTCATCTGTTTTATGATAGTTTTTTGGCTTAATATTCATCTAAAGAAATTTCATTGCAGTATGGAACGGAACAAGCGAATACTTATAGTCGATGACCAGCAGGATCTCCGCGAGCAACTTGCGAAACTGCTCCTGCGTTCGGGCAAGAAAAATGAGACAATGTCCCTTGTCCAGCAGATGAGATCAAAACTCCTCGGGGAAAGTCCTGATGTTTCCGAAGAAAGTTCTTCCGAAGAGCACTCGTACATAGTCGATACAGCCGAGCAGGGGGAGATAGCTCTCGAGATGGTCAAAAAGGCCCTTGCGAGAGAAGAGCCATATGCAGTAATGTTCCTAGACATGAGAATGCCTCCCGGCTGGGACGGGCTCAAGACCGCCAAGGCCATCAGGGACGTTGACAAGAACATTGAAATAGTAATAATGACGGCTTACGCCGACCATGATCAGAAACAGATAGCCGATACTGTAGGTACTCCGGAGAAGCTTCTCTACATCAAAAAACCATTCCAGGCCGAGGAAATATACCAGCTGGCCCTTTCTCTGACGACCAAATGGTCGCTGGAGCTTTCCGAGAAACAGAGGAGGATGTGGCTTGAAGTCCTTCTCAGGGGAATGTGCAAGATAAAGAGCCCTTCAATAAACGATTCAGGAAACATCTATCCCCAGACTCTCAAGTCCCTGATCGATTTCACGGAGGGCAAGAAAGGCATCATTGCAACCTATGACGAGTGCGAGGGAGGATGGAAGGTTGAGGCAGTAGCCGATGTCCCAATGAACGAAGCCGAGGAGTTTGTCAGGAAAAACACTTCATATCTCCATGAGAGCAGGACCACCCAGCACTTCGACGGCAAATATATACTCCCCCTTAGAAAGGACGGATTCTTCGCGATAGCTGTGCTATATGATGTGAAGACGAAGAGCGATCCGGAATGGTACAAGCTTCTAAGCCTTCTGGTCATGACATCGACAGAAGTCCTCAGCAATACCGTTTTCATGAACGACTATATTGAGAAGGAAAGGCTTTCCGTGCTTGGCATAGCCATGAACAAGGTATCACACCAGTCAAAGAACATGCTCAACCAGATTATGGGTTACGCTGCGATGATCAAGGATTCCTCAGACAGCAGGACTTCTGAAACCGTAGGAAAGCTTCTCGAGTCCGGTGACGCAATGCTGAGAATGCTCCAGAATCTCGCAGTCTACAACTATGATGATAACATAACTCTCCAAGACTGTGATCTTGTGCAGATCATAAATTCCGGATGCGACAGCGTGATTAAGACCGTGAAGACCGCAACAAAGAAAATATCGGGACCGGCGGAACTCAAGATAAAGGCTTCTCCAGAACTTCTGCAGATAGTATTTGCAAACCTCGCACTGAACTCCGTCGAATCAGCCGTGCACAAGAACATGGACAAGCTGAACCTGAATATCGATATCAAGGATTCCGATGGCAAAATCATGGTGACATTTGAAGACAACGGGCCAGGAGTGCCGGACACGATCAGGAAGACCCTCTTCAATCCTTTTGTCACGTCTGGAAAAGGTTCATCGATCGGTCTCGGACTTCCAATTGTCAAGCAGATAGTCCTGAAGCATAAGGGGTCGGTAGCCTATGATGAGAACTTCACTTCGGGGACAAAATTCATAATCGTCCTTCCCAAAGCCTAAATCCAGAGCCTGATGGCCTTCAAGAATTTTTCCGACGGAAATCCGATCACATTGTCGACAGATCCATCCACCTCTTCAATTATTATGTCCCCATGCTCCTGAAGGGCGTAGGATCCAGCCTTGTCAAGAGGGTTCACTTTTGAAAGATAATCGTCGACGGCGGATTCTGTCAGTTTCTTGAAGACGACCTCGGTTGAATCACAGAATACGCATCTGCCCCTGTCCTTTATTCTCATCATGCAGACGCCAGTTACGACGGAGTGCTTCCTGCTGGAAAGGCGGAGCAGCATTTTCTTCGCATCCGGAATTGTTCCTGGCTTTCCCAGTATTTCTTCTTCGAATTCAATGATAGTGTCCGCTCCTATGACTATGGATGACGGATGCATGTCGGCAACGCTTTCGGCCTTGCCGCAGGCGTTGATCACCGGGACTAGGGACGGAGGCAGGCAATCATGGATTTCCTTGAAAGACGGCGTAATTGAATTGAATCTGAAGCCGAGCCTTGAGAGGATCTCCTTTCTACGCGGCGATTCCGAGGCGAGAATTATTTCAGGGAGACCTTTGTTCATTTTTCAGAAGCTGCTTTTCCTAGTTTCAATCTTCCTGAGGTTCAGCTTCACTTCCTTGATATTGTCAATGCCGAATCTTTCCTTCAAAGTCGTGATGATATTGTTCTGTATATCGTCTGAAAGCGTTATGAAGGAGCTTTCCTTGTCATTTTCAATGTTAACCTGAAGTTCGAGGTAGGATGCGTTCTTGTCTTCGAGGAGACTGACCTTTGGAATTTCAATGAGTTCGTATTCATCTCCAATGGACTTCACGAGATCGGATATAGCGCCGGAAGTTATGAATATAGAACCCCTGGCCCCTTTTATCTCAACACCGTGCGAACGTTTCGGGTAACGGTATACGTATCGGAGAAAAAGGAAAATGATGGTAAGTCCGAAAATCACCACTACGGCAGTCAGATAACCCTGCTTGAAGTTAAGGAGATCCCGGCTGTTGTCGTCGTTAAGAAGGAATTCAAATATTTCTTTCATGTTTTAAATTTCATCCTCCCTCTCTTCCGTGTCCAATTCCTGTACTATTACGTTGACGTTGGTGACAGTCATTCCAGTCATTTTCTCTACTTCCCTCATTATTGCCGACTGGACGTTTGCAGCGACTGTTGGAAGATGTGTTCCGTAGGCGATGTTGACTTTCACTTCAACGGATACATTGTCTCCGCTTATGTCTATTGAAATAGATCTGTCGCCTATCCTGCGGTTGCCGATAATTTCAGCTATGTTGTCGACTATCGGGCTGCCAGCGAGCCTTATGACTCCATTCACGCTGCAGGCGGCTTTCCTGACTATGGAAGCTATAACATTTTCATGGATCTTAATAAGTCCCATTTCGCTGCCATCTGTCTTGATGGCTCCTGGTATTCTGGTTGTATGGGCTTTTTTTATTTCCTTCATCTGCCTGTTCCTCCCTTGACAGTTGGTTTTCCCGCTATTTCCGCGAAATAACCAGTCTTCATCACTTTCTCAATATAGCCTGTGTCATAATTTCCGGCAACAAAGTCCTTTGAGCCTACTACGAACTGGGTGAAGGGAATGGATGTGTGGATTCCTTCAATGATGAACTCGTCGAGGGAACGTCTGCACCTGGCAAGCGCCTGTTCGCGGTTGTCCGCATGTATGATCAGCTTTGCGATCATGCTGTCATAGAATGGTGGTATCGTATATCCGGTATAGACATGGGAATCGATTCTTACCCCGATTCCTCCTGAAGGAGAGTAGAGGGTCACCTTGCCCGGGCAAGGTGAGAAATTGTTGTATGGGTTTTCAGCGTTTATCCTGCATTCTATGGCATGTCCTCTGAACTGGACGTCCTTCTGCCTTATCTTGAGTTTTTCACCAGCAGCAATCCTTATCTGTTCTTTTATGATGTCTATACCTGTCACAGCTTCAGTTACAGGATGTTCGACTTGTACCCTGGTGTTCATTTCCATGAAATAGAAATTCTTGTTGGAGTCTACCAGGAACTCAATTGTTCCGGCATTCCAGTATTTGACTGCGCTTGCGGCCTTTATCGCCGCATAACCCATTTTCTTCCTCAAATCGGGGGTGATGAACGGTGAAGGAGACTCCTCTATGAGCTTCTGGTGCCTTCTCTGTATGCTGCAATCCCTTTCACCCAGATGTATCATGTTTCCATGCTCGTCGGCAAGGATCTGGAATTCGATGTGGTGCGGATTTTCAACATATCTTTCAATATAGACCCCCGCATTTCCGAACGCCCTTTCAGCTTCAGTCTTCGCAGCATGGAATCCCTGGATGAGACTTGCATCGTTGTGTGCGATCCTCATTCCACGTCCGCCACCTCCTGCTGAAGCCTTTATGATAACTGGAAATCCAAGCTTCTGGGCAATTTTCCTGGCCTGGTCGGGATCGGTTATTTCGCCGTCGCTTCCAGGAGTGACCGGAACTCCGGCCTTTTTCATGGTTTCGCGGGCTACGACCTTGTCACCCATCGCCTTGATCTGTTCAGGGGATGGTCCGATGAATTTTATGTTGCAGCTCCTGCAGATTTCAGCGAAGTGTGCATTTTCGGCAAGGAAACCATAACCGGGATGAATGGCATCTACATCGCAGATCTCTGCGGCACTTATAATGTGCTTTATCAGAAGATAGCTGGATTTCGGGGAGGCAGGACCTATGCAGACTGATTCATCCGCAAAGTGCACATGGAGGCTGTCTGCATCAGCTTGTGAAAATACGGCGACAGTCTTGATACCCATTTCCTTGCAGGCACGTATGATCCTGAGCGCAATTTCACCGCGGTTGGCAATTAATATTTTATTGAACATTTTTATGAGTCCTGATTCTTATTATTCGAGGACGATAAGAGGCTGTCCGAATTCCACAGGCTTGGCGTTGTCGACAAGTATTTCCTTGACTGTTCCGCTCTTTTCGGCCTTGATCTCATTCATGACCTTCATGGCTTCAATAATGCAGACGACGGTGTCGGGATTCACTTTTGAACCGACCTTGACAAAGGCTTCTGCATCAGGGGAGGCGGCTCTGTAAAAAGTTCCAACTATAGGAGCGTCTATTGTCTCCCGTTTTATTTCTTCGACTTTTGAGGAGGCTCCGTTCTTTGATTCGCCATTTTCTGCAGGTGCAGGAGCAGGCGCGGGTGCAGGCGCGACAGCCTGTGGAACATGGGTAACTGCCATCATCCCTGAATGTGAAATACCTCTGCGAATGCAAAGATGCATGTCGTCGGATTCAATCTTGAATTCGGTGAGATCATGAACCGACATCAGTTCAACAATAGTTTTAATTTTTTCGATTTCCATTTTCAACTCCCAATTACTTTTGTTTTTTAAGATGACAGACCATTGCCCTGAGAGCCCACTCATAACCGTCAGTACCCAGCCCGGATATTTGCCCCATGCAGGCGGGAGCTGTCATTGACTTCCGCCTGAATTCCTCCCTCCTGTGGATATTGCTTATATGTACCTCTATGGCAGGTACATCCACGGATTCAAGTGCATCGTGTATTGCTACGCTCGTATGAGTATAAGCGGCTGGATTTATTATTATCCCATCCACTTGATTCTTAATGGATGATCCTATGATGTCGACAATCTCCCCCTCGCTGTTGCTTTGGAAGAAACCGATATTAATTTTCAGTTCTTTTCCTGCATCCTGAAGACGTTTCTGCACCTCCTCAAGGGTTTCAGAACCGTAGACTTCCGGTTTCCTTTTTCCAAGAAGCTGGAGATTCGGGCCATTTATAACAATTATCTTCATCTTTACAAACCTGATTTTTGATTATCCGGCAACCACCAAAGGACAGAAAATATACACACGTTTACAGATAATTCCAGAGAATTAGTGATTTTAAGGACTGCCAACTAGCGTTGTTCGGGAAGAGGAAGCTGGCTCATCGTGAAAACATGTGGGGATATGAGCTTCTTCTCCATCTGATCCTGTATGTTCGCTGCATTAGACGCCGGCGCTTTGACCGGATTTGGATTGACGACTGTTGCAACCTTCTCGGTTTTTACAGGGGACTCCCGCGGTATCTGGGATTTGTTCATGATAAGAAGCTGGTAGATCACAAAAGCTCCTGCCACTAAAATCAGGCCCGCAGCTATTAGCATAAGCGTTATTCTCTTGACCTTGATCTCCTGTACAATATTGATCTGCTTCCCCTTTTCAATATGATGTATGACTTCCTCTGGAACAGTGTATTCAAGTGATTTTCCTTTTGCCTTGTTTAGGAGGGACAGCACCTGGTTCTCATCAATTTTATACAGATAGCATAACGACCTTACATATGCGTTCACATAAACTGGCGCGGGCAGGTTCTGATAGTCATCCCGCTCAATAGCCTCGATGAAATTCTTTTTTATCTTGGTGGTGATGGATATCTGGTCGATGCTCATTCCCATTCTTACACGCCCTTCCTGCAGTATCTGTCCGGAAGTCGCGTTTTCAGAGGAGAATTTTTCAATGATATTGAACTTCTTGGATTTCGGAATCTCCTTCTTCTCCTCCTGCTTCACAGGTTTGACTTCATGGATCTTGGGCTGCACAGGATTAGGAACTGTAGCCTGCTCGACCTGGGGGGGGGCTTTCTTATGTGGTGCATGAGCCGCATTGGTTTTCTCAACTTTTTGCTCGGACTTGAGTTCATGCCTATGTTCAGTCTTCTTTTCCTCTTTATGCTCCCTGGGTTTCGGCTGGAGCTTTACAGGTTCTTTCTTATCCTGTTCGATCTCGGATTTCGTTGCCTGTGGTGCAATTTCCAGTGCAGGGGACGGTGATACCTTGGATGGAATCACTGGAGCAGGAACAGGTTTTGGTTCAGGAGAAAGGACAGCTTCAGGTTTCGAAGCGGGTTCTGGAACTTTTACTTCCTGTTCTGCAACAACCGGCGGTTTTGGTGGCTCGGGAATCTTTTCCTGGACAGGAGTCTGCACTGCAACGACTGGAGAAGAAGCCGGAACTTCAGGTTTCGTCTCCTTTACTTCCTGAGTCTGCGCCTGCTCATGGGCGGATTTCTTATAAGGAGGGGGGATATGATGAATCGGTTTTCTAGGAATTCCATTCAAATCAGATTTCCCAACATCATTGCCTGATGAATATTGAGTCGCATGCGGTATTGGCGCAGGTGCGCCCTGGATCATTTCCTTCTTTACGGGCTCGGAAACAACAGCCTTGACTTCAGGCTTGGATTCCTGTCCTTTTTTCGGTTCGGCTTCCTTTCCGGAGAAGTCGAGAGGAAGAGAACCTTCATTGTGTTTTGAAGACCGGTTGAAAAGATCGTCGTTCTGTTTTGAAGCCATTATACCATTTCCGATTTATAACTTGACATCTGGATAAATTATTTTGAAAATTTGATTTTACAAGTTTAAACCTTTTATAAAATTCCGCAACGGAATTTCATCCCTTGTAGCTGTCTCGTGAGACAAGTATCTCTCGTTTTGCACTGGCGCCCATCGGAGGTCCGACGATGCCCTTCTTCTCCATCATTTCTATCATGTTGGCCGCCTTGTTGTATCCTATCCCGAGCCTCCGCTGGATATAGCTCGTGCTGGCTTTGCCATCAGTTAGGACAGCCTGGATGGCGCGTTCGAGGAGATCGTCGTCGGAATCGCCGAACAACTCCCCGTCTCCGCCTTCCTCTCCTTCTTCGATGGGAAGTTCTCCCTCGAATTCCTCGACTTTGCCGGAAAGTACGGTCTCATCGAACATCTGCTCCGACTGCTGCGATACGAAGTTGACTATTTTCTCTATTTCCTTGTCCGAAACAAGAGCCCCCTGTATTCGCTCCAGATTCGAACTTCCAGGAGGAATTAGGAGCATGTCTCCGCGTCCGAGGAGTTTTTCAGCGCCTTTCCTGTCGAGAACAACTCCGCTGTCCACTATGGATGAAACCTGGAATGCTATTCTTGTAGGGAGGTTTGCCTTGATCACGCCTGTTATGATCTGCTTTCTCGGAGTCTGCGTTGCAACGACCATGTGAATTCCGGCGGCACGTCCTTTCTGTGCGATTCTCGCAATTGAGTTTTCAACACTGGCTTTTGCCTCGGTCATCATTATGTCGGCGAGTTCATCTATTATTATCACAAGTACAGGCATCTTGTCGGGGATCTCATTTCCATCTTCATCAAGAATAGGTTCCACCGGTTTCTCGCGTCTGTTGAAGTCGGAGAGCTTCTTCGATTTCACTTTTGAGAATATCTTGTAGCGTCTTTCCATTTCATTCACGCCCCAGTGCAGGGCAACCGGAACTTTCTTTGAATCATTGACGACAGGCGTGATCAGGTGGGGAAGCGAAGCATACATTGCAAACTCAACCTGCTTCGGATCCACCATTATAAGTTTGAGCTCAGAAGGAGTGAAGCGGAAAAGAAGACTTGTGACGAGAGAGTGCATGCATACGCTTTTACCGCTTCCGGTCGCTCCGGCAATAAGAAGGTGTGGAGCTCTTGCAAGATCCAGTATGACGGGCTGCCCCGATACATCTCTTCCAAGGATTATTGGTATCTCTATGTTGGGTGAGGTCCAGAGCCCGGATTCCATTATAGAACGGATCGAAATGAATGAAACCTTGCTGTTTGGAACTTCTATTCCTACAGTGTTCTTCCCAGGTATTGGAGTGAGTATTCTTACGCTCTCTGCCTGGAGATCCATGGCTATATTGTTGGAAAGACTGCTTATGCGTTCAACCTTGACTCCAGGATCCAGGGAAATTTCATATCTTGTGACTCTGGGACCGGAGATCTGCCCGATGACCTTGCCTTTGATGTCAAAACTGTCCAACGTAGCCTGGAGTACGTTTTTAGAGGCGTCAATAAAAGCCTGGTCTTCACCGTGAACCTCCTTGCCTTTGTCAAGAAGAGTTACCGGAGGAAGGGCGTATTCGGTCATGGGGCCTGACCTTTTCAGCGGCTTTGCAGCTTTTTTCCTGAGCATTTCGGATGACATCTTCGCCGGAGATGATGGTTCAGAATGTTCTTCTGTCTTAGCTGGAGGCATGGGGAGGGACGGTTCCTTCTGGTTTTCCTTTTCCTCATATTTATGCTTATAGTCCCTGAATTTCTTTTCGCGTTCCTCCTCGCGCTTCCTGCTCAGGGTCTCTATTGATTCCTCGAGTTCGTCGTCTTTTTCCTTTATCTCCCTGGATGCCCATATGATGGTCTGCCAGTCCGCCAGCCAGATGAAGACCGAACCGCTGATCAGGAAAACCAAGGCGACGATAAGGGAACCGACAGTTCCAAAGTTGCTTGTTATAAGTCCAGGCGCGATGGACAGTTCAGGGGCGGCTATCTTCTGCCCTATGACCCCTCCTGAAAGAGCCGACAGAGGCACATTCCTTGAACCTATTCCGAGATATTCCGTCATCATCACGAATTTTTCCGGCCACATTGCGAAGAGGATTGTGATACCTGTAATGACGGCTATCATGGAACCTGCATAGCCTCTGCGTTTTACTGGATATGGCAGGAGCGGACGGAAAGAGCAGACGATCAGGATAATCAATATCGGATATGTCGCTATTCCGAAAAGGTAAAATGAGATTCTCGCAAAATGCGCCCCGAAAGGGCCGATCCAGTTCTTTATGGGAGAGGTGGCTCCTCCTTCAATTACGGAAAGGTCTGAAGCGTGATGTGAGAGCACTGACAATAGAAGGAGCAGGAATACGATTATCAGGAACACATAGCGGAATTTAAATCCCCCATGCTGTTCCGTTTCCTGTTGCTCTTTGTCTTCGACTATGTTGTCTTCGTTTTCGTCCATGAAGCCGCTCTTTTGATTTTAAGGCTATAAGAATAACACGTCTAATCATTATTTCGAACTGCTGGAAATATAAACTCCTCCATAATAAAAAACTTGAGGCCGGACCTCCTGGTTTGAAAGCCTCATGAGCAGTATGCCCCTTCCCTCGTGGACTATTTGTTTTTCAGCTATCAAATGTATATTATGCGCTCAAATTTAAAAAGGGAGGCTTATGTCAATGACAGGAAAGGAAAGGATTTCGAATATCCTGAAAAGAAAACCGGTGGATCGCATAGGGCTCTTCGAGCATTTCTGGGGAGATACCCAGAAAGTATGGATGGATCAGGGGCATATCAAGAAGGATGAGGATCTAGCCGCGCATTTCGGGTTCGACATGTCGGGATGCTGGGCCTTCAACTATGTCGCAAATCTCGACCATAAGAATGAAGTTATCGAGGAGGACGCCGAGACCAAGCTCGAAAAAGATGGGAATTACGCCATCCTCCGCAGGCACAAGCTCCATAATGCAACTCCCGAACACGTTGATTTTACTGTAAAGGAACGCGTCGCCTGGGAAGAGCTCATCAAGCCCCATCTGCTCAAGACAGACAGGCGCAGGATAAATTTCGAAGGATATAGAAGTGCCAAGGAGGCCGCTGCCAAGGACAGCCGTTTTTTCTGCTGGTCCGGAATAAACGTCTTCGAACAGATGCATCCGATATGCGGACATGAATACATGCTCATGGGCATGGCTTTGGATCCAGACTGGATCAAGGATATGACAGACACTCTTTCTGACCTGAACCTGAGGCTCATGGAAATTCTTTTTGCAGAATGTGGAAAGCCTGACGGGGTCTGGTTCTACGAGGACATGGGATTCAAGGAAAGGCCTTTCATGTCGCCGGAAATGTACGGGGAGATGGTACAGCCAGCCCACAAGAAGACTTTTGATTACGCTCATTCCCTCGGACTTCCTGTGATAGTTCACTCCTGCGGTTATGTTGAACCACTGGTTCCAGGACTTATTGAAGCCGGTATGGACTGCCTGCAGGTGATAGAGATCAAGGCCGGCATGGATCTGTTGAGACTCAAGAAGAATTTCGGACACAAGATTGCCTTCTGCGGAGGAATGGACGCCAGGAATCTTGTCGCGAACGATCGAGAAACAATAAGGAAGGAACTCCAGCAGAAAATCCCCATCGTCATGAAGGATTCAGGCTACATCCTGCATTCGGACCATTCGATACCTACGGACTGCAAATATGAGACCTATCGTTATTTCGTGGACGAAGGATTGAGTCTTGGAACGTACAAATAGGGACTGGATGATTGGGTTTTGCATTCGAGGCGCGAAGCCCTTGCGTATGGTACATACGCAAGGGATGAAGCAACGAAGAAGACAAATACATGGAATTCCGCCCCGAAGGGCTGGCGTTCTTTTGGCCGCTTATCACGCTGTTTGCTCGTTGTCCCGGCTCCATGAGGTCGGGACTCCTCGCAGACATCATGATAATCAATCCAAAATTCTGCCGGCAAATGTAAAAGTTATTTCTGTACGGCTCCTAACATGTCGTATGTGAATTCATTCTATTTTTAAATACACGGATTGGTCAAATCAGTTAAAGCAGTATATCGTAAAAAATGTACCAGAGAGTAATACATCACCGTTACAAAGGCAGAAGGTTCGGAATACTTCTGCTTATTCTGACAGCTCTTATTTTGATCACATGGGGTCTTGGAAAGGCGACATATGATTATTTTTTCAGGAAAAACATGTATGACTCGTTGATAAAGGAGGCGGCAAGGAAATATTGTGTTGATTCCTGCCTGTTGAAGGCTGTCATCTGGAAGGAGAGCAAGTTCAACCAGAACGCCAGGGGCGGCAGCGGTGAAGTGGGGCTCATGCAGATAAGGCCTAGCACCGCCGCCAAGGAATGGGCCGAGTTCAACCATTTTGATATTGAAGGGGAGGGGATGCTTTTTTATCCGAGGTTGAACATCGACATCGGAGCATGGTATCTTTCCCGTGCGATGAAAAGATGGGGAAAATATGAGCACCGCGAGGAACTGGCCCTTTCCGAATACAATGCGGGCTTGAAGGGGATGAGTTCATGGATCCCGCCTGATCCCCGTGGAGAAGTCATAAGCGGCATTAGGATAAAATCCACTAAGAACTATGTGGAGGATATTATGGGCAAGTATGAAGAATATGCGAACAAGCGTCCCGCAGTGAAATAGACAAGGAGCTGTCATGCGTTTAAAAAATACGGCAGCATGCTTCTTTTCAGCGATGATTGGAATCATCACGATTGCAGCATTTGCAAATTCAACCGGCGGATGGAGGGAATTGTTCCAGTTTGACGGCAAGTCCGGCGAAAAAATCCTTCCAAAAGGCTGGGAGATCAGGACTAAGATAGGAACCTCCGCGTCATCATTCTATCTGGTCAAGGAAGAAAAGGACAACCTGTCATACCTGCATATGGAGTCGGACAAGTCGTCTGGAAGCCTAATCTGCAATCCTGAGAAGGTGAATTTAAAGGAAACCCCTATGATCAGGTGGAAATGGAGGGTGAAGTCTCTTCCTCCTGGAGGTGATGGGAGGGAATCGGAGAAGGATGACCAGGCTATCGGGATTTATGTGGGCACGGGAAGCTTGCTGTCGAAGAAAAGCGTGTCATACAGATGGGATACTGAAACACCGAAAGGTTTAGAAGGTAACTGTTCATATGCCGCCGGTACATTGAAGATCAAGTGGTTCACGCTGAGGAACAAGCATGACGCAGTGGATGAATGGTTTGTCGAGGAGAGGAATGTGTCCGAGGATTTCAACAATGCATGGGGGTACTGTCCTGAAGAGATCTATATAAGTGTTTCAAGCAACAGCCAATATACCGCCTCGAAGGCCTCGGCGGATCTCAATTGGATAGAACTGAATCCAGTTGCTGCGGAGACAAAAAAGTAATATGTCAAACTGTTCAAATAAATGGATGTAATTAGAATTTTTATAGCTTCTTTATGCGCCGGAATCATTCTTGGCGCTCCGGTGGGGGTTGCTGGAGCAATGGTTGCCGATGCAGCCTTGGCCCATTCGAAAAAGAGGCTTTACGCCACTATTGTCGCGGCCGCCCTTGGGGATGCCGCCCTTGCAGCGTTCTCAACCATATTCTCCTCCTCGTTCCAGAAATTCCTCAAGAACTATGAAAAAATCGGGCTTGTAACGGCAGGACTTGCCATAATAATGGTCGGTATGTTCATAATCGGCGTTACCTACGTCACACACAGGGGAATGGCATCGAAGGACAGCGTCAAGAATCCTTCCTCAAAATGGATAATAAGCCATTTTGCACCGGTTATGGCTGCATTCCTCACAGCGCTGCTGCATCCCGGAAATATCGCGGCATTCCTCTTCCTGATGACAATATTCTCTATGCTTTTCCCTGATTTTGTGTTCCATGTTTTTTCTTTTATTACCGGGATTTTCTGCGGATCCTTTCTTATTTTCAGCCTTGCAGGATTCCTGTTCTGGAAGATCCGCAAGAAGGCCGACAAATTTGTTCATTATTTAAGGTACACTCTTGCTGTCATTATCATTCTAGCGGGGGTATATTTGGTTGTCAGTCATTTTTGAATAAAAACAGGGTGGGGTACGCTGAAAAGTGATTCTTAACAGATATTCAATCAAGCATATTGTCTCTCCATCAGTTCTCCTTGAGACCAGCCAATTCGTTGTCAAACTCGCCGAAAACGAGGAGGAGATCAAAAAAGCACTGAGGCTCAGATATGAAATCTTCAATGTGGAACAGGGGAAAGGGCTTCAGGAATGCAACAGGAAAGGTATCGATTCCGATGAGTTCGATGAATTCTGCCTGCATCTGCTGGTGATCGAAAAGGGGACTGCCCAGGTCATAGGGACATACCGCGTCCATCTCGGATCCATAGCCAACACAGCCAGAGGATTTTATTCGTCCAGGGAATATGACATCTATGGACTTCGCGAAATCGCCAACTACTGCATGGAGCTTGGAAGATCCTGTGTCGCTCCAAAATACAGGACCGGCGCAATAGTCGGGCTGATGTGGGGTGGAATAGGAGAGCTTCTCAACAGGACGGATCTGCGTTTCATGCTCGGTTGCGTCAGCATGGAGGCGTTGAATCCCGCGTGCGGCTGGGCCCTCTACAGATATTTCCAGAAAGAGCACATCATGTCGGAAATCCTTACTTCCCGTCCCCGTAAGGGATATGAACTCGAACATCCTTCCGAACAGGAAGTTCAAAGACTCCTGTCGGATGAGATTGCCCTTAAAAAACATATACCTCCTCTCTTCAAGGGATATCTTAGGATTGGATGCAAAATATGTGGGGAACCAGCCCTGGATCATGAATTCAAGACTATTGATTTCCTCATCATTGTCGACAAGCAGAAAGTTCCCGAACGATACATCAGGCATTTTAAATCAGAATGATTCTCCTCCGACGCATCATTAGATTCTTCGCCATCCTTGTCTGGTTCGCCATTACCGGCATATATGCATTGATAGTCGGATATGGCAGCAAAAAGGGGATCAAGCGCATTACAAAAGCAACCATGTTCTGGGGCGCAGGAAATGCCAGGATCATCAATATGAATATCAAGGTGGTCGGAGATCCCGGGAAAATAGAGGGAGGGATCATTGTCTCAAATCACCTCAGTTATCTCGACATCCTCGCTCATGCTGCAGTTTTCCGACTGCGGTTCACCCCCAAGGCAGATATAGCAAGATGGCCTTTTCTCGGATGGTTCATATATGTATCCCGTCCGATTTGGATCAACAGGGAGTCCAAACAGACTTCACA
>JBAQUG010000067.1:0-2952 GCA_049297395.1 Victivallales bacterium
CGTCAGCCGCCTCATAGGCTCGCCTCCGGGATACGTAGGACACGACGAAGGCGGACAGCTCACGGAAAAGGTGCGGCGCCGTCCATATTCTGTGGTGCTCTTCGATGAAATAGAAAAGGCGCATCAGGATGTGATGCATCTCCTCCTGCAGATTCTCGAGGAGGGAAAAGTCACCGACAGCCTTGGCCGGCGCATCAACTTCAGGAATACTATTGTCATCATGACGAGCAATATCGGTGCCGAGCAGATCATGAAGGGCGGCGGGATAGGATTTTCAGCCGATTCCGAATCCATGGATGCTGATTCCCGCGAGAAGGTTGGCTTACGTCTTGTGGAGATAGCAAAGAAGCATTTCAAGCCTGAGTTCATGAACCGCGTCGACGAAGTAATCGTCTTCAGGAAGCTCAGCAGGGAAGACCTGAAGGAGATCGTGACTACCGAGATCAGCAAGGTAACCGGCAGGATGAAGGACAGGAACCTGCACATGGAGATTTCACAGGAGCTCATCGACTTCATCATTGAAAAGGGCTACAAGCCCGAATACGGTGCGCGTCCGATCCGCAGGGCGGTCGAGCAGTATCTCGAGGACAATCTCGCCGAGGAAATCCTGCGCGGGAATATTTCCGAGAACGCAAAGGTCGAGGTGACCGTGGCCGACGGCAAAGTGATCTTCAATGCGGATCCTTTCGCTGTGCCTGAAAAAGAGGAAAAGCCTCCGGAGAAGAAGCTGGAAAGAAAGAGGAAAGTCGCCAGAAAAACGACTTGATGCTGGATGCTTGGTGCTGGGAATTTGTAACTAGATCGTATAGGAATTTGTATTTGGGATCGCTGGCAACCTGCCGGCATTCTTCTTCTTTTCCACTTCCTTCGCCAAACATTATGCCACCAAGTTGGTGGCGTTCCATAAAAGCTCCGGCATAGCCGGTTAAGTCCACGTTGCTCGGAAAGGGGTAACGCGGACATTCCTGTCTAGTGCCTTCTATATTTCTTGTTGAATGAATTGCAGGCGTCATGGAAGCGCTTCTCGAGTTTTTCGCGTTCATCGGCGGGTACGGGGCCTGTCTTGTCCCATTTCTTCCTGATCTTATCGTATCTGTCGAGCGCTTCTCGGGTGTTTTCCAGTTTTCCGTCCGCAGCTTTTCCGAAGTTGCTTTCTATCGCAAGCCGGAGCTCGTTTATGAGATCATCAGAAACGCCGGATTCAGGTTTAATGTCTTCGGAGGAGGGGGCTCCTGCAAGCTGCTCCAGCTTCACGCAGAGTTCTTTCTTCGCCTTCAGATTCTCCTTCTGCCTTACCGCTACCGCGCTGAAATATCCTGAATCCTTGTTCTTCAACGCGGCCAACGCCCCGCTGAACCGCGCGTCAAATTCGGCAGCCTTCTCCTTGGGGACAGGTCCGACGGAGTTCCATCTCGCCTCAAATGCGGCTGTGGTCTCGTCGGTGCTGGCCGCTGCGAAATCGGCTGAAGACGCGAATGCGGTTATTTCAACCAGTAACGTCTCCCTGGCTTTGGCGTTTGATTCGAAGGCGGTCTGCAGTTCGCGGCGCGCATCGCGGTATTTGCCTTCAAAGAGCCTCAGCATGGAATAGAACTTGTCTTCTACGTCTTTTCCCTTGTCCCTCGGGGAAGGTCCGATCTTCTTCCATTCATCCTCGAGGTTCCTGACAATTCCATCTGTCTTGTCGCAGTCGCTCCTGAGCTCCTCGGAATTCGCGAGTCTTTCTATTTCAGCGCAGATCCCCTGCCGCTTCAGAAGATTGTCGTTCCTGTCCTGATCGATCTTCTCGAAGAATTTTCCAAGCGCGGAATTGAATCTGTCCCAGAGGACATGTTCATCCCTCCGCGCCGCAGGAGCTGCGTTCCTCCATCTGCCGCGGAGGTCCATGGCGGTATTGATCGACAGCATGAGATCCTGTCCTGACATCAGGGATTCGGCCTGTTCGCAGAGCGCGATCTTGGCCTTCTTGTTCTCCGCCTGTACCTTGTGGATCTCGTCGTAGTGCGCCTTGCGCCGGTCGAAGAACGTGTTGCACGCCTTCCTGAAACGCTGGTATGTCTCCTCCTCTTTTTCCCTTGGGACCGGCCCTATGTCTCGCCATTCCGTCTGGAGAGCCTTCAACGCGGCGGCGGTGTTCTCCCATTCCTCCGAGTTCTGCAGCGCCTCGGCCTTTTCACACAGGGTTGTTTTTCCGACCAGGTTTTCAGCGCGTTTCTTAGTCTGTTCATCGAAGAACTCCCTGCAGGTCTGATATGTCTTCTCGCAGCTCTTGTGGAACCTGTCCCAGATTTCATTGGACTTCTCCCTGGGCACGGCGCCGATGCGTTTCCATTCATCCTGGAGCGCCTTCAATAATTTGAACCGCAGGTTGAAATTGGTTTCCGACAGTAGCTTCTCGGCTTTTTCACAGAGGCCTATCTTTATCGTGTAGTTCTCCCATCTGCTCCAGTCCTCCTCCTCGAATATCTCATTTATCTTCCTGTGGTAGGAGTTCAGCATGGTCTTGAAATGCTTCTGGAGCTCCTCCTTGGCGGAATCCCTGATCTCGGAAACCTTCCAGCGCGATTTGAGCTCCTTCACTTTCGGAAGAATTGACTTCAGGTCTTCAGCCTTCAGGAATGACTCCATCTCACCGCATAGGCCAGTGAGCAGTTTAATCTCGGCTTCAAGCGTGGCTGCAAGCTCGTTCTTCCGCCTGTCGAAGTCGGCGAGCGCCTTGTCGAAACGTTCCTGGAGCTGTTCGATCCCCTTGATTCCGCCAATGGCATGCAGCCATTTTTTTCTGATGTCCCTGAGCTCCTTCTCGGCGAGAATCCATTCGGATCCCTCTGCAATATCCTCCGCCCTTCCACATAGATGTTCGATCTCGGGCAGCCTTTCATTCTTCAGGGCAAGCTCCTCGCGCTGGATTTCGATGCTGCTTGAGAATGCATGGACAGCCTTGTCAAAACG
>JBAQUG010000068.1:0-8357 GCA_049297395.1 Victivallales bacterium
ATCTTGTCCTTCTCCTTGGTGTCGCTGTTGACTATGGAGCCTGAAATTTCAAATGTAGCCGGGAGTTTTCCTGCGAGTTTTGTTTTCATGATGATGTGCGTGAATCCTACTGGGTCAGCGGAAAATATCAGTTTCTCAATATTGTAGGAAGACGAGTCCGTGGGAACCTTGGCTACAAAAAGTTCATTGTAGAGATAGGTTGCTTCCTCGGGGCTGAACGAGTAGCTGTCATTGCCGAAACCCGTGTCTGCTTTTTTAAGCATCGCATCATATTTCGCCTTTGCCGTCTTTATCGCCTCTTCACCGCCAAGCGCGGGATATACTGAAAGATCCTGGGGATAGAACATCATGACGATTACGCCGGCCAGTCCGAGGAATATCAGGAATCCGATGAGGTTCCTGATGAGGCCGCCAACGCCTGTCGACGAGGCTTTGGCTTCCATGACTTTGGGGCGCATTGTTTCGACGTCAAGCTTGTCTCCGCAGCCCCTGCAGAAAATTGCCCCAAGCTGGTTGTCGTGACCGCAACTGTTGCATTTAATAAGCATATTTGAATCTCCTGTTTCTATTTACTTGTTTTAGTTTCGCTTTTAGGGCTGGTGCTCCCGGCAGTAGCACTGCTGGTACTTGTGCTGGGGCTTGCGCTCGAACTTGACTGGGATGCAGTGTCCGCCTTCTGCGCGCTCTTGTAGCTCTCCTTGCGGTAGTCGGTGCAGTAGAATCCGCTGCCCTTGAAGATGATTCCCGCGCCGGTTCCGATTTTGCGCCGGACAGGTTTCTTCTTGCAGCATATGCACGTTTTCAGAGGTTCATCTGACATTTTCTGGAAGACTTCAAAGGTCTTTCCGCATGCTTTACATTCGTATTCGTAGGTCGGCATCTGGTCAACTCCAATGATAATTCAAAACGCAACGCGTAAGATAGCATCACGAATCATTTTCTCAAGAAAAAAAGCAACGTTCCGTCATTTTTTCATTTAGGAGTTATTTTTTAGCGGACCCTAAGATGCCGGATAAGGTATTTTCCGTCCGTCCACACCTTTGTATTTCCCGTCCACCTTGTAATCTGGCTGCAGCGTGACCTTTCCCCCTCCTTCCGGCAGATCTATCGCGAAAACAGGCGTACCAAGCGATGAAAGCCTGGGACGCAGTCCTTCAATTATCTCAAGACCCTTTTCAATACCTGTCCTGAAATGCGCATTCCCTTCTGCAGGATCCACATGGAAAAGATAATGGGGTTTTACTTTTATCCGGATCAGAGACCTGAAAAGAGCCTCCAGGATTTCAACGTTGTCATTTATCCCCTTGAGAAGAACCGTCTGGTTCAAGATGGGTATTCCAGCCTTTATCAACATGGAACAGGCTTCCCTTGAATCTTCAGTAATCTCGGCCGGATGGTTGAAATGGGTCATGATCCATAGCCCTGGCACCTTGGAAAGCATTGACACAAGCGTTGAATCTATTCTTTTTGGAAGGACTACCGGTATCCTTGTGCCTATCCTTATGACATCGACATTCTTTATTCTTCCGATTGAATCAATGATTGTTTTCAACCTTGCAGTTTCCAGCATCAGCGGATCTCCGCCTGAAATAAGAACCTCTCTTATCCTGTCGTGCTCCATGATGTATTTGCAGGCTTCCTGCAGATATTTGTCATCGATGTCCTGTTGCCCGTTCTCCGCCCGCCATTTGCGCTTCCGGAAACAGAAGCGGCAGTGGACGGCGCATCTGTTGGTCACAAGCAGGACAACACGGTCTGGATACCGGTGGATAAGTCCAGGTACCGGCATCTGTTTCTCCTCTGAAAGAGGATCTTCTGTAAGTTCTTTCTTTCTCAGGAGTTCTCTTTCGTCCGGAAAACACTGTTTGAACACAGGATCGTTTTCATGATCGTCGCCTATAAGTCCAAGATAGTAGTTGGACGCAAGGAACGGATAAATCTCCGCGGCCTTCCTTTCCTTGGCGGTAAATTCCATATTTGCGAATTTCGCAAGGACATCAAGATGTCTTGTCTCTTTTTCTGTTTCCGTGCTCATGTATTTGTTCGTAGTTAATCCCGCAATGGATGTTCTTCTCTTGTTTTTTATTTCGCATCCGTTCGTAGTCAACGCCGCAAGGCGTGTCTTCTCAGTCATCCCATCCATTTCCCATCTTGTCTACAGGAAAGTTTTGTAAGATAAGAGACATTTTTTCTTTTCCAACCTTTTCCTGGAAAATATTGAAACTGCTTGTCTTCCAGTCTGAGTGTTCGGCTGTATACCCATGTTTTACAGGATTCTTATGGATGTAGTTTACAGCCGCCCAATAATGAGCTTCACTTCTTATATGCCTGTCACTGAATCGATGCCATACCTTGCGGCCAGGGCAAGTGTCTTCACGGTTCCAGCGGGTGGAGAATCCATTATGTATCCTGGAGAGAGTTTTTTGAAGCAAAGACAGATCGGATTTTACAAGAACGTGATAGTGATTGGGTAAAACCGACCAAGCATAAATCATTGAATCATTAATTTTGGAGACTCTGTCAATTAAATCTTCAAGAAATACAATTCTTCTCCTTTCAGTTTTCATTATCATCGCATGTTCATACGTTGCCGCAGTTATAAGGTAGGTTTTATTGCCGTCTTCAAAATGCGGAGGAGAGTGTAAAGGAAGATTTTGCAGTGTTCGATAAGCGATGACATCTTCCTTCTGTTGTTCGCTCATTTTCCGATAATTGTACATGATATGTAAGAACATGCCTTGCGGCATTGACTACGAACAGACTCAATTCGTTTGTAGTTAACGCCGCAAGGCGTGTGAGTTTATTGTTTTTTCTTTGTTTTCATTAGGAACGAGGCAATGTTTTGAGAATAAAAAATTACACATAAGGAAATTATAACGCTGAGGGCGCTCATTGTTATTTCGGCATTGCTTTTTATCTTCATTTCTCCAAATAAATTTTCATGGCAGGATGAGTATATGAGTTTAATTAGATAAGGGGCGTCAGATATGAAGAAATAAAGTCCAATCAATATTAACCCTGTCTTAAGAATGAATTCTTCAGAATAATTAGGCAGAGAGCTGTCGTCATCTTTAATTTTTAAGGCAGTAAAGATCTTGTTTGAAAAAAGAAAAAGTATCGATACAAAAGAAATTGATATGAGGAGTTCAGCAGTAGATTCAAACAAGAGCATTCCGCTGATTTCACCGGAAGATACATAATAGCTGAGAATTTTACTTGGTAATACCGAAACTACCGAGTATAGAATTGAAATTCCCAGCAGATTGCATAATATGATAAATAGATTTCTCATAACATCCCCCTTGAATTAAGAACAGCCCTTACGGGTTGACTACATGCAATTCAATCAAGAACACGTCTTGCGACGTTAACTACAAACGAATCAATCTTCAAGAATTCGTTCGTAGTCAAGCTCGCAAGAGCTGTTCTAGTTTTCACCCTAATGCGTTTACGTTTATATCTCAATTTCGAATTTCGGGTTTCAAGCATCCAGTATCTAGTTACGAATTGCTCTTGATGCTGTAGATCCAGCCCTTGCCGGGATTCCATTCCCTTGCGATCTTGAAGCCGGGGAACTTGCGTTTCTTTGAGTTCTCCGCGAACTTCGCAAGAAGTCCGGAAACTTCGAGCTCTCTTTCGGCAAGACCTGTCTTCGCGCAGAGGTCCTGCGGGGGACCCTTGAACTTTCTGACTGTGTCAAGCTTGGCCTGAAGCTCGGAGATCAGGTTTATGACATCCTTGCTGGCGAGTTTGTATGCCTGTACGCCAGGCTGATGGAAGGCGTTCACATGTATGAGTTCGGCATAGTATGCAACAGCCCGTTCATAAAGCGCAATGATCATCCCAATGTTGAATGCGGAAACTTCGCTGATCTGCATGTCGATCACCTGGCGTCCCTTTGAAAGAAGCGCCTTGGCAAGCCCGGCCTGGAAACCATGCAGGTAATCGCCCATTGAAATGGTTTCAGTAATCGGAATGATCATGCTGTCCTTGAGCACCTCGATGAAGGTCACGAAGAAGTCGTTGCGCCCGTCGTTCAGCTGCTGGATGAATGCATGTGCGTCGGTTCCACCCTTGTTTCCGAACACGTTGAGCCCCTGGTTCACTACGTTGCCGTCGAGATCCTTCTCCTTGCCTACGCTTTCCATCACAAGCTGCTGGAGATATCTCGATAGGAGGACGAGACGGTCGGAGTAGGGCACTATGACCATGTTCCTGTCACCGTGCCCGTTGCCTGCTATGTACCACATCGCAGCAAGGAAGTATGAGGGGTTCTTCTTCACTTCAGGTTCCCTGGTCAGATTGTCCATCCTGCAGGCGCCTGCGAGGAAGCTCTTGAAGTCGATTCCCGTGAGGGCTGCGGGAAGATGTCCGACAATGCTGGTCTCGCTTGTCCTTCCGCCGATGGACTCGGCCATCGGGAATATTTTCAGCCAGTTTCTGGACTTCGAATACTTGTCGAGTTCGCTGCCTTCCATCGTGATGGCGCATGCGTGTTTCGCGAAGTCAATCTCCTTCTCCCTGTAGAGCATTTCGAAGGCGATCATGTTGTTCTTGGTTTCCTGGGTCCCTCCGGACTTGGAGATGCTCAGTACAAGCGTGCTTCTGAGATCGACGGCAGCCATGACGTCCTTGACGCCGGCTGTGTCGGTGTTGTCCGTGAAATAAATCTTGAGATAGCCTTTCCTCTTCCCATTGCTTAGTTCGTTCCAGTAGGGGCCGTTTATCGCGAATTGAAGGAACTGGGGGCCGAGGGCGGATCCGCCTATGCCGTTGATGACCACAGAATCAAATTTCTTCCCGGTGCTGCCCTTGATGGTTCCGCTGCGTACGTCCTCTACAAATTTCTCGACGTCCGCGAAAAGCTGGGATGAAGGATATGCGGTGCGGTCTGTGAAATGGGTCACCTTCCTGTTCTCGTCTGGATTCTTTATTGCCCCGGCTTCAATTTTTTTCATTTCCTCATTGGCGTTTGCGAATTTCGCAGAGAGGTTTTCAAGGTCGGGCTCTGAGAAGTTCATCCCTGCGACGTCGAGCGTGAATCCTGTTTCCCCGTCAATGAAAGTGTATTTCATGTTCCGTTCCAGCCATACGTTTGTGTCCATTGTTATCTTTCCTTTTAGTAAGACGGGCCTTCCGGCCCGTTGGTTTGTAATAAAAAAAACAGGCTGGAAAGCCTGTCCTACTTCTCCTGCCAGTAAGGCGATATTTGCCTTAATCTATCAATTATCGGAGGAAGATTCTTTATAATGAAATCGATTTCTCCGTCATTGTTGAATCTTGAAAGGCTGAAACGGATTGAGCCGTGTGCGGCGGTGTATGGGACTCCCATCGCCCTCAGGACATGCGAAGGTTCGAGGCTCCCGGTGGTGCACGCGCTGCCGCTGGAAGCGCAGATGCAGAGCTGGTTCATAAGGAGAAGGATCGCTTCTCCTTCAATGAATTCAAAACTTATGTTCGTCGTGTTGGGCAGACGGTTTTGCGGGTCGCCGTTCACTCTTGTCTTTGGAACGGCTGAGACGAGTTCCTTTTCAAGCCTGTCCCTGAGCTCTTTCACCTTAGTGTTTTCAAGTTTCATGTTCTTTCCAGCGAGTTCCGCAGCCTTGCCCAGCGCGACAATGCCTGTGACATTCTCTGTTCCGCCCCTGCGGCTGCGTTCCTGGTGCCCGCCGATTATGTATGGACGGAATCTGACGCCGCGCTTCACGTAAAGCGCACCGACCCCTTTGGGAGCATGGAGTTTATGCCCGGAAAGACTGAGCATGTCAATGCCTTCCTTTGAAAGGTTCATTGGTATCTTGCCTGCCGCCTGCACTGCATCTGTGTGGAAGAGCGCGCCATGCTGGTGTGCGATCTGCGCTATTTCCCTGACCGGATAGATGTTTCCAGTTTCATTGTTCGCCCACATGACTGAAACCACGGCCGTTTCGGAATCCACTTCCTGCTTCAGCTTGTCCATGTCGAGCCTGCCCTTGCCGTCGACCGGTATTTCTTCGACCCTGTATCCGCGTCTCACGAGTTCGGATCCGAGATTCTTGACGGCTGGATGCTCGACCTTGCTGATGACTATTTTCCTTCTTTCAGGAGTCAGGAAAAGAGCGCTCATGATTGCGGAATTGTCGCTTTCAGTTCCGCAGCTGGTGTAGATTATCTCCGTGGGGTCGCAGCCGAGGAGGGATGCGAGGGATTCCCGGGCTTTTTTAATATGCCCTGCGACCTGTCCCCCGAACGTATGGATGCTTGAGGGATTCCCGTACAAATCGCAGAAGAAAGGCTTTATGGCTTCGAAGACCTCCGGATCCGTCTGCGTAGTCGCGTTATTGTCAACATATATCGCCTTGCCCATATGATCTTCCTTTATTTTGCTTTGCTTTCAGTACATTTGGTTATCTCTACCGTCAAGTGGACTATCTCTTCATGTCCGCTCAATATCTGCCTGTAATATATCAAATCGCGGGGATTGCCTGATACCAGGGAGATGATGCAGGCATACTTGTTCATCCCGACTTTCCAGACATGAAGATCGCTTATGCGGGTGTCGGTATCGGATTCGATTAGCCTGCGTATTTCCACGGAAATGGAATTGCCGACCTCCTTGTCGAGGAGGATGACACCGGTGTCCTTTAGCAGAAACCATGTCCATCTGACAACAAGTATGGCACCTGCAATTCCCATTAGGGGGTCAAGCCAGTTCCAGCCCATGAATTTCCCCCCGAGAAGTGCGATGATCGCAAATACGGATGTCATCGCATCTGCCATCACATGGAGATACGCGGCCTTCAAGTTCAAGTTTTCATGCTCGTGGTGATGTTCATGGGAATGGTCATCATGTCCATGTCCGTGATGGTGGTTGTGGCCGGGATTTAGCAGCAAAATGCTTATCAGATTCACGCCAAGTCCGATTACGGCCACCAGGATGGCGTCGTTGTATCTGATCTCAAGCGGTTGGAAAAGGCGGACTATCGAGACATATCCCATGAACAATCCCACAAGCCCGAGGATTAAACCGCTCGTGAATCCTCCGAGGACCTCAAGCTTCCATGTCCCGAACGTGAAGCTCCTGTCAGTGGCATGGCGGCGGGCGAAGATGAACGCCACAAGTGAAATTGTAAGGGCCAGCGCATGGGTGCTCATGTGGCATCCGTCGGCAAACAGGGCCAGTGAATGATATATCCATCCCGTAAGGATTTCCACGAACATCATGGCGACTGTAATGACAACCACCCAGAATGTCCTTTTCTCAGCTTTTCTTTCCGTCTGGCTGAAAATGTGGGAGTGCTGATATAATGATATGTCTTTCGTATGCATGGATTTCCAGGGGATCCCTTTAGTGCTGTCAACTGCCGCCCGGGCCTATTTCGCCTCTTCCACCGTCAGTTCAGGAGCCACGAATTCGCGGAGCTTGTCCTCTACGGTGTTCTTCAATGTTACACCTGATGCAGGGCATGACGCGCAGCGTCCGCAGAGGCGGACAATGACCTTGTCGCCCTGGATGTCTATCAGTTCGATGCTGCCGCCATCCTTCTCAAGCATGGGCTTGATCTCCTTGTCAATGACCTCCTGCACTTTCATGACTTTCTGTACTGTCGTCAATTTCTGAGGTGCCTGCTTGACAGGCTTGCTGGCCTCCTTCCTCCAGAGTTCATCGAGGATCTGCTGGATGTCGTCCAGGCAGCATCCGCATCCGCCGCCGGCCTTTGTGTAGTTCGTGATTTCCTCGGCCTTGTGCAGGTTGTTCTCCTGGGCGACTGCGCGGATCTTCGTATCCGTGACGCCGAAGCATTTGCATATCACAACGCCATCATGATCGTCGTTGGCTGGAACAGCTGCTTTTACTCCCTTGTAGTTGGCTATTGCGTCCTGGAGGGCCTCCATGCCCATTACGGAACAATGCAGTTTCTCTTCGGGAAGTTCACCGAGTATCTTCACAATGTCCTTGTTCGTGACCTTGGCCGCTTCTTCAAGGGTCATTCCCTTGACAAGTTCGGTGAGGGCGGAAGACGAGGCTATGGCGCTTGCACAGCCGAATGTCTTGAACTTTACATCCACGATCTTTTCCTTTTTCGCATCAAGCTTTATGAAGAGCTTGAGCGCATCGCCGCATCGTATGTTTCCAACTTCACCGACTGCATCGGCTTCCGGTATCTCTCCCACGTTCTGCGGATGGAGGAAATGATCCATCACTTTCTTATTATAGTCCCACATAAATCACCTTTGGTTTAAAATTTCAGATTTCAATCCGCCGTGGCGGACAACTTCCAGGCAAAGTTTAAAATTAAGCCTGGACGGAAGGAGATTATACATCTTTGCACAGGCTAGTTCAAATATAGTTTTTCAGATAAATAATTTCATTATTT
>JBAQUG010000069.1:0-18516 GCA_049297395.1 Victivallales bacterium
TTCCGGCAGTTTCTTGACGCTGGGCGTTGCTTCCAGCCATTCCTTGAACACCTTGGGCTTCATCTTTCCCTGCTCCACCAGGACTGCAAACTTTCTCAATTGCGCTTTGCTCTTGAAGGGCATCGGCTGATCCTCCTTTATATTTTACCCTGTTTTCCTGGAAAATCACCGTGGGCGGCGGTCTCAAGACAGCTTTGGCAAATGCCGTGCGTCGGAGCTATTCTCTTCCCTCATTCAACTTCCCATTTCATCAGGCTTGTTATCCTGTTGCACCAGGAACATATGACAGGTATTGTCTTCTTCTCAATGCCCGTGATGGGTATTTTAATTGTTTCCGAAAGTTTCTCCATGTATGTACTTTTCCCGTCTCCGGCATTGCTTGTTTCTCATTCATTCTGGCATCAGGTTTATACCATAGTCAGTGGCCGAACCGCATGCCATGGGGTGAAACCCTGCCACACCCCATTTTTATCCCATATTGTCAGTTTTTCGAATTCATTGGGAAGTAAGCCATGAACCGTCTGGAGTGTCCTTGGAGTTGCGATCTCCATAGTGCTGAGGATAAACAGGAGGAAGTGAGGGCCTGGGCTGATGATATGCTTGATTTATGCTACACCTATGGCTATCTTTCCGCCGATATGGAAGTTGAAATTCCTGTCAGTAACAAGGCAGGTGTTCACCCCATAGGGAAGTAGGGTTTCACCCCATAGTAGGAGGTTCATCCACGGCCTATGTTCCATAATGAAGTTTTGGAAGGAACCGAACGCCACAGGAAAGACACCAAAACACAAGGGCAAGCAAAGGGATTTGGCATGAAAAACAGGAGCCAGACCGATTCGGCCGCAGCAGCGCGTGCAAAGAAGGAGGAGGAGAACCTCAGGCGCATGGCGACGGTGGTGCGGGACTCCAGCGATGCGATCACGCTACAGGACTTCGAGGGGCGGATCACCGCCTGGAACCGCGGCGCCGAACTGATGTATGGCTACAGTGAGGAAGAGGCGCTTCAGATGAACATCGGGTGCCTCAGGAGCCCGAGCAAGGTTGAAGAACAAAAGGATTTCATCCGGCGGCTGAAGGCTGGCGAAACAATCACGTCATTTGAAACTCAGAGGGTGACCAAGGACGGACGCATCCTCGATGTCTGGATGACTGTGACCAAGCTGATGGACGATTCCGGAAAACCGGTCGGTCTTGCTTCCACCGAGCGCGACATCACTGCACGCAAAAAGACAGAAGCGGCGTTGCAGCAGAGTGAGACGCGGCTCAGCAACATTCTAGATTCGACGCCGTTCCCTGTTGCCATGGTCAATGTTCAGGATACGACCATTGAGTTTTGGAGCAGCAATGCCATCACCCTTTTCGGGCATACCGCACCCACCACGCAGGAGTGGTATCAGATGGCGTATCCGGATCCCGATTACCGGCGCGAGGTGATTGAGCGATGGAAATCCGTTCTGGAAAAGGCGCGCTTATCCGCCACACCGGTCAATACGGGAGAATACCGCATTGCCTGTCGCGATGGTTCGGTACGCATTTGCGAACTCTACGCCACTTTCCTGGCGGACAAACTCATTGTCACGTTCAATGACATCACCGAACGCAAGTGGGCTGAGGCATATCGAGGAATGAGCTTGGAAATCCTGCAGATATTCACCGAGCCGGGAGATTTGAAGGACTCAATCCAGCGCGTCATCACCGCACTGAAAACGAGGACCGGGTTCGATGCCGTGGGTATTCGCCTAAAAGACGGGGATGACTTTCCATATTTTGCCCAGCAAGGCTTTTCCAAGGATTTTCTGCAGACGGAAAACACCCTGCTCGGGCGTACCGCAGATGGTGGGGGGTGCAGGGATAAAGACGGCAACGTCGGCGTGGAATGTACCTGCGGCCTGGTCATTTCCGGCAAGACCGACCCGGCCAATCCGCTCTTTACCACGGGGGGCAGCTTCTGGACAAACGATTCCTCCCCGTTGCTCGACCTTCCGTCCGACCAGGATCCCCGACTTCATCCACGCAACCAATGCATTCGTCAAGGCTATGCCTCCGTGGCCCTGGTGCCCATTCGGAACAAGGACGGGATTGCCGGACTGATCCAGTTCAACGACCGGCGCAAGAGATGTTTCACCCTCAATACGGTTGAAATCCTTGAAGGAATCGCATCGCACTTAGGAGCGGGGCTGATGCGCAGGCAGGAGGCGGCGGAACGTGAAACGCTCGAAGCCAAGTTCAATCAGTCGCAGAAGATGGAATCTGTCGGGCTGCTGGCAGGCGGAGTAGCCCATGATTTCAACAACATGCTGGCTGTAATCAACGGATATTCGCAGATGCTTTTGATGAAACTTCCTAACTCCGACCCAGACTATTCCCTTATCCAGGAAATCAACAAGGCCGGAGAACGTTCCGCGGATCTCACCCGGCAACTTCTTGCATTTGCCAGCAAACAGGCCATAACTCCGAAAGTACTCGACTTGAATAACACCATTGCGAGCATGCTCAAGCTGCTCCGGCGGCTCATCGGCGAAAATATCAAACTTCTATGGGAACCAGCCTCTGACCTTTGGAAAGTAAAAATGGATCCTTCCCAGCTTGATCAGATCCTGGCCAATCTGCTTGTGAATACCCGCGATGCGATCTCCGGCAACGGCAAGGTGATAATTGACACTAGCAATGTGGAACTGGATGAGGCTTTTTGCAGGATGCATCCGAATTCCGTACCGGGAAAATATGTCGTACTATCTGTCAGCGACGATGGCTGCGGTATGAGCAAGGAAACATGTGGGCGCATCTTTGAACCGTTCTTCACGACCAAGAAAGCCGGAAAAGGAACTGGACTCGGGCTTGCTACCGTCTTTGGCATCGTGAAGCAGAACAATGGATTCATCAATATCGACAGTGAGCCTGGAAAGGGCACGACATTCAAGATATATCTGCCGCGCCATGAATCGGAGAATGCGGAAAAAGATGGAAAACATGAAGCTCCGGACATACTTACGGGAACTGAAACTGTCCTGCTTGTCGAGGACGAATTTGCAATTCTTATATTTGCCAAACTACTGCTCGAACGACTGGGCTATACTGTACTGGACGCCGACAGTCCTGCAAAGGCAATCAATCTGGCCGGGGAATACAAAGGAGACATTCATCTTATGATGACCGATGTTGTCATGCCGGAAATGAGCGGACGTGATCTCAAAGAGAAAATCAGCTCAATGCGCCCTGGAATCAAAAGCCTCTTCATGTCCGGCTACACCAGTGACATCATTGCGAACAAGGGAGTGCTTGATAAAGGCATCCATTTCATTCAGAAACCGTTTACTGCGGAAGGGCTGTCAACAAAACTCCGCGAGGCGCTGTCTTGAGACGAGCATGGTATATACCCATGTGGCAAAGAAGCGCCATGCGAACATGCAGAGCCCGCTGGCGGACATCGGCTCCTCCAGCTGAAGGGCCGGTGTTTGCGAGAACTCCTTTTTTCATTTCAATATGCTCTTCATGATTTTCGTGTCGCGCAGGCTTATGTACTGCGTGGTATTCTTGCACTTCGGATATGTCGAACACCCGTAGAACGGCCTGCCCGCATGCTGTCCCTTCCGCGCCGTACATAAAACCATAGGCGCGCCGCACAGCGAACATACCGGGACTCCTGCATTTTCCTCCTGGGATTCCGGCTGCATCAGCGATTCCTCGTCTTCGACGGCCTTTAAAATGTCCTCCGTTGAATACTGCCTTCTGGCGGCGAAGTGCGCTATCGGGATTCCGGCGGATCTCAGGGCGGAGTCCACGAAATTGTCCCTTGCAATCCTATCTGGGGCATCGTGCGACTTGTCATCGAGTTCAATTACGCACTGCACAGAAAGGTCGCCGGGATCGCATAGGACAAAATCGACATGCTTGCTCTGGATCCGGTTGAACGCGGTCTGACGTTCAGACTTCTCGAGTCCACCATTGACCCTGATGATGTCAGCCAGCCGGATTTTCGTGAAGATCCTGTATTTTGTGCCGAGTGCAAGCTCCAGCGCCTTGAAGAAGCTGAGCTCCGCAGGAGAGAAAAGGTTTTTCCTGATATAGTCCCTGCGGCGCTTCGCGGACATGAAGACGGCGATGATGCCGGCTGCGGCTATGACGATGACGACAATCAGTATGATGTATTTCAGCATGGACGATCCTTTGTTATGGCTTGCGAGTATTTGAACATAAATCACGGACTTCCGGTTTTCAAGTATATTTATCTTCCACGTCCGTATTACTATTCCGATAAGTAAAAAAGGCCGCCTATGGCAGCGACCCCTTTATGAAACCGAACTTATCCGAACATCTCTTGCATCGCATTCGACTTCTCCACGTCGTCAATCCTGTCGATCTTCATGTGCTTCCACTCGTTCTTTTCGCGGAGGCACCTGATACCACGTTCCCAGACGCTCTCCTGTCCAGCATCAACAAGGATCGAATCGCCCATGAATTCCCTTATGTCCTGGGCAATCTCGCGTTTGAGCTGGACAATCCTTGCCGCCGTTACTGAGAACAGCCTGGCTATTTCTCCAGTGCCGTATCCGACATCAACTCCTCGACAATCCTGCGTTTCCGAGCGTCCAAGGTGGCAAGGAAGGCATCCCAGTCAAGGGCGCGGAGTACCTTCGATGCGGTGTCCTCTGAGCGGGATGCTATGGCGTCTCCGACGGTCAACTCGTCTTCATCGCAGACAGGATCCTGCATCGAGCATACGGAACCTTCGTGATCCATCTGGAATCCCGGGCTCATCACGTCACAGCGGATGTCGCCATATGACCTCCGCCCTGACTTGGTGCGCTGGATGCTGTAATACGCGATTGAATGTGGTAGCGGTGTCCTACCGCTTTTCTCCATGGATTCCAGCATCTCGGCTGCGGAAGCAGTAGCATCCTGAACCAATTCCTCTTGGTCTTCACTGCCCATCGGTCTTGCCGTCCTTGGGATTGTGTTCCTGAGGATCGGGTAGATTTCCTTCTCTAACATCAATGCGGCACTTGGACTCATAAAATCCTCCGTGGAGTTCTGGAAGCCTGAGATGGAGTAACTCCACCCTGAAGGCCGTCGTGGTTTGGGCGGTCCACATTGAGCAGGCCGGCAGCTATCTGACCGAATCCCATGGTTCAGCAGCGGAAGAATCTTGACTTTTTCTAATCACAGGGTAGAATATCCCGACTTGCGAAACGGAAGATAAATTCTTCCCGGGTCTCCACCCGACGAAATACGAATCCTGCATCCGGTATTCAGCCGTATGTCTTCAACGAAGCCAACCAATGAATGACAGCTTATTGCTGTCAGACTCGCTTATGCAGGAGGCTATGATGCAAGCTTATGACGGTCGAGAAAATTGGATGAAGACGATCCTTGTTTCCATGAGTGCGGAACTGCCGGAGATCGCATTCGGGGAATCTGTGATGGATCCAGTCTACAAGGGTTTGCGGACATTCTGCGACAATCCCGGCACCGAGCAGATCCTGGACTTCTCTCTCCTGAAATCATACTTGAGATCTGCCGGCACGCCCAGGGCAATGCACTATCTCTGCATCATCGAAGCGGAGGTTGATAAACCATGACAACGAAGTACAAGCTGCATGATCCTTTTCCGGATGAGTTCCATCAGGGGATGTACCCTATCCTCGAGGATGGAGCCGTGCCACGGCCCAAGCTCGCTCCGGACTTGGAACAGGAGCTCTACTTCAAGGAGCTGGACAGGTCGGACAGGAACTCCCTGCCATGGCTTGTCCAAACCTGGCTATTGTCAATTTTGCCGGCTATCGATCTGCTTGGACTAGCAGCGTACCTGAAGGCCAGGATGCAGGAACACATCGGACATGAGGAAAAAATGGATCCCCTTGATCCAATGCCACAGCCGCCGGAAATCATCCATGGCTATCTCCAGTTCGTAATCGAGAGGACAAGCCGGAGGGATCTCAAGCTCCGATGGGGTGAAAAAAATAAGAGGATCATGGACTATCAAAATTTTCTCACATATCGGATTGAGATGAGGAGGATCGCATGCGCACGTCTGAAGGAGGAGCGCAGGATCACCCAGGGCGGAGTCCTCGAGCATGATGCCGTCAAGTCCCTGTCACCGCTATTGCTTCCATCACATGTCACCGAGAAGTCTTCCTGTTCGACTCTGCAAGGACCTCGGTAAAAGAACTGTCAAAGGTTTTTCCTGGTTTTCCCCGTCCCGCATAGGACATGAGACGCTCCATAGACTGATGCTCCAAGGTGGCCAGATTCGCCGGTGATTTGATAATTATTTTCAGATCATCATCAAGCAAGTCGTAGCGTAGCTCAACGGCCTCCTGGGTAAAGAACCTCTTCCTGCTCCTGCAAATTTTATCGCTTCTGACAGTATATCCTGCAGCAGTCAGGAGGGTCCTTATCTCAGCATTCAATATTGGCGGGCGGCCACTCCCCCCAGTTTTCAGCGTGTCCTGGATGGCGCGCAGCATGGCCCGGGACCGCTTCTCGATTTCTATCTGGGCCTCTACCGAGGCCAGCCTCGCACGCGGTAGATATTTTCTCCGTCCTCCTTTCTCAGTGACCACCCAGTGATAGAAGTAACCGCCTTTGGCCGTCCTCCTGCGCATTCGTTGAATGTACATCGTGACTATCTGATCCTTTTGTGTTTAACGGCGACTTTATGTTTCGGTAGTGCGGTTTCGATATGATTCATAATATTGTCATCATTCTCCTCCAGTCCGGTCTCATTGCGGACCTGTTGGACCTGTGAAACATTCATCTGCCCAACGTTCTTGACGTTCAGTCCGGGAACCGGGCCATCGAGCCTGCTGTCCGCCAGGATGGCCGCCCTCTGGGACGCATCAACGCGCAACTTGGTCTTGAGCACGTTCTGGAAGAATGAGCCGTCATTCTCGAAACAGACGGGGAGCTTTTCCATCTTCACCATGTTTATCGCCGTAGTGCACAACTGGCTGACAAGCTCGCAGTCCACCATCTGCCGGGCAAGCATATCCTGCTTGGCGGCCCTTCTTGTACGCCGGTCCTTCAGTCTTTCCAGCAGGGGCTTCCCTCCCCTGGAATGGTACATCGAGGATAGCAGTTTCAAACTACCTGTTTCCGTGCCGGATTGCATGGCCGTTTCATGAGCAGCCTCCAGGAGATCGCAGGAGGTCCCTGCTGCCAATGCCAGATGATTGCTGTCGGACTTCACAATGGATCCATCGTTGTCCGGCACGTCTACTGGAGCCGCACTGCTCTCCACTTTCTGCAGCTCTCCAGGGACGGATATCTGACCTACGGCATCGGGGCCGCCCGTCTTCTCCTTAGGCATGCACTCTATCTGTTTTTTTATCGCTGCAACTGCCTTGGCCGCATCGCTGCGGGCCTGGGCTTCATCCCTGATCCGTTCATCCTCGCAGCGGTTGGTACGCCTTATGATCTCTGCGACTGCAGGGCTGTCGGCCTCCTGGCTCGCCCCGCCGCCGAAATCGAAATGGAAGATTGTCTTGCCATCGCGTATAAATGTGGTCTCCTTGTATTTCATTTGTCGTCCTTCTTGTTTTGTCTGTTGTTATTGCCGACCGCCATCCCACCTCCATATACGAGATGGCAGGGAATTCCATTTTCATCGATCGTTCCTCCCAGGCCCTCGATGATTCGCACAGCGAATCTGGGAAACCGGGTCCTTTCATCAAATATGAACTCGACGCCTTTTTCCGGACTCAGGATAATGTCGGCAATGAAGGCCTGTTTCAGTGGATCTATCCGGGAATAGCATTGAGACTGGTAAGCAAAAGCGACAAGGGATGTCCTCCCTTTGATGAATCCCTGAGCATCAAGGTTCTTGAACAGTCTCCTCTTCCAGCTGCGGCTTGCATGTATTGCTCCGCCGGAGGTCCACGCATTACTGCTGCATATCACCATATCCAGCGGTTCCAGTTCTATGGCCTCCTCCTCCTCTCTATTTGGAAAGAAAAGATGCCAGTTTTGCCTTGTAACCCTGAAGACCTTCTTGCCGTCAGCTATGGCCGCCTCATACAACTGTTTAGAATCAGAACTGTCAACTACGATCAAGATGGCCTTTGCGTCCTTGTATATTGAGTCCAATCTCAACTTACCGATTGCCGTCTTAATGTCAGGCCTTGGCGGGCAGGGATACATCTTCAGGAACAGCTCCTGTGCCAGTCGTCCTGGCAGGAATCTCCTATCGGGGTCGAAACGATATATATTGGAATGCTGCACCTCTGATTCCATATGTGATGCAGCCGGACACGGACATCCAGGCTGCGTGCCAGCCCCAACGAGCAATTCGTTCTCATTCATGTCTCTTCTCCTTTCATTTACTATTTACTCCATGTCCGACAGGCAGCCTCCATCACTGATATTCCGTTCCTATCTTGAACCACTGTTGCCACTCGGAAACTATTTCAGAACGGTATGTCTTCATCCTGGCAGTCTTCCGGCGGTGGAAGCTCCCTTATAGTTCTTATCACTCTGAAGGTCTCTTTCTTGACGGCCAGAAGCGCAACCATCTTCTCGTTTGCGACTTCCACCTCGACCGCACCCTTCGTAAGGTCTGGATGGTGCTCCATCACGGCCTGCCGGAAGAATCTTTCCGCAAGCACCGTGGCCGTCTCACGTATCGGACGCATATCTTCCTCAAGCGCTAACTCCCTCATCTGAAGCAGACGCCTTCTTTCATTGTAGGACTGCTCCTCAGCTGCAACCTTCTTGTCCACTTCAAGCCTTATGTCCGCATTCTCCTTTCGGACGATGGCCTCCTCGCTTGCATTGTACGTGGTCATGATCTGAGTCACGATCTTGCCAACTGCTGCCCTGATCTTCTGTACAGCTTCCTGGGAATCCCCATTTCCGAAACACCGCTCCATCGACATTCGCACATATGACTGTTCCATGTATGATTCCACATATTGATCCGGGCTGATGTCCCGGAGCGCATCGACCACATCGTAGAAGTTTATCGTACATATGTGTCTGGCAGTCTTGACAACGTTTCTACCGACACGGTGGCTCTCCACAGCCTGCAGTATCCACTTCTGTCGGCAGTTACGCGGAAATTCATCTTCCGCATTCCAGGAACCACCCATATACACGCCAGGCCTGACCTGCCGGTATTCAAGAGTCCTGAACACATCTGAGCGCGGCAGCTCCCTTTTCGCTTTACTCTTGATGATTTTTATGTGCATTATTACTCCTGATATTTGTGGGAGATATGATTCCAACCGACATCATGTTCCATATTACCCACACCCTTTTATATATTTCCTTTGCGCGTTCGATAAGATCGTGGATCGTCCTCTGTTCACTTGTACGGATATCACCTCTGTTGACTTAAATGGCTGACAGCAAATATGATATACCTTCGCCCACACCATAGTCTGTGCTCTAACCCCATTCGTTGCGATATCACAATGAATCACGGCGGTCCGATCCGGAATAGACGTGAACGGATATCACCTCGGTTGATTTATCCGCTTGCAAGTTGTGACGGTCCATCTGCCGGAAACTGCCTCCGTCCCTTATGTCCATATGAATCCAGTTGGTAAGTTTTTGCCAATAAAGAATCAGCCATGGCCTGAATGTCAGCAGTTTCAGCCAATACAGCATTAATCTGAGCATGAAGATCCTTATATGATTGGACATCAAATATTTCGGGATTTATAGCATAGCCTTTAGTGGTATATTCATAAATTGCGTCCATCACTCTCTCCTGGTATTCGAGAAGCTTCTGCTGCATTGCAGGTTTCACCTTTCGCGAATTAATGCTGGAGAGCCAGGCATATGCTTGCTTGGCCGCAATTGCAAACATCTTTCTTTTCCGGCCATCCGCGCCAACCGAGGTGATATCCATACAAGTGAACCGAGGGTCGGTTCTGAGTTTATTCCGCTGGTCCTTGGGATCAACCCCCAGTCCAATGCAGAGCGGACGCAAAGGCACGAAGGGCACGCCATCGACATATACTGCAGGCAGAGCAACAATCCTGTCACTGAATAATTTCCTGCAGTCATCGACATCCTTGTCCGGCTCATGCCGGATCTGGAGCGCTGTCATTTCTGGATCTTTGTTCATATGTCTCCTGTCGGGGGGTATTAGCCAGACCAGCACAATATCTGATCCGGCTCTAGCCATCCTACATTATTATTTTATGATTGTTCCACCTTCTCCGACTTCCCGCAGTCCTGAGCAACTATCTGCTGAGGCTGCGCGATTTCCGGCCTGATTTTCCTTGGCCTGCCACGCTTGCGCTTAGGAGGAAGCACCTCCTGTGCCGTAGTCGCTACTAGGTTGTTTACGTTCGATGGTGCGACTCCTTCAGGACTATTGCCTTGAAGTCCTTCTTTAGTATCTTGATCCATTTCTGCTCCTTGTTGATTATTTTATCTTATTAATCCTAAATCAATTCCAATAATATTTATCTGGCAGACACCTCCTTTCTTTGCCTGATAAAGCTGGTTTACTTTGCTCCACGAAGGTGGTCCAACTTCATGGTACTTGACATCGTCTATGGAGTGCCAGTCTCCTAATTTATTGTTTCACCTGTCCAGTCCCGCCGATGCATTTGATGCTAGGCCAATGATCTTCTTGAGTTCGTCTTTCCAGCGGATCTTCCCGTCGTCCTTCCATTTCGCATACCTGGCCTTGACGACATCCTCGGAATTCGCCGCAAGCAGCGCCTTCAGCTTCATCTCGTGTTCAGGGTCCCAGCAACCGTTGGTTTTGATCCGATCCTTGAAATGGTTTGCTGACCCGATCCAGATTCCATCCGTGACAAATGGATAGACATCGTCAGCAACATTCTCGATGTTCCCGTCCAGAGGAGGCTCGCATGAGATGCTTGTCCTGAATCCATTCTCAAAAGCGTACTTCAGGCTTTCGAGGCGTTCCCTGTATGAAGGAGCATTCGGCTCCCAGAACTTCAGCACGACATCATCAGCTGAGCCAATTGTGAACCGGAACAATATCCTTGGCTTGTACGGCTCAAGTTCGGTGCAGAGTCTTTTGACGCAATCCAACCTGGGTTTGGATACGATAAGAACTTCGTGATTGGCATTGTCGTCGAGGATGAACTTCAATGCCCTGAGACATGCATCAACCGTGACGGGAGTGATGTCGTGCGTAGCGGGGAACATTATTCGGCTTGCTCCTGGGAACTTCCGCTGGCCCGCCCTTAATGAGTTCATGAACCGCTTCCAGTTCCGTTCCAGGGGGATGTGCCGGTTGTCCTTTGTGATAGTGTCCTGCTTATGCTTGTTCTTCCGGATTTTATCAGCAAGGGACCAGCAGTACGAGCAGGCGTTGTCGCACCCTCTGAAAATACTCATCGTGAAGTGGGACCATTCCTTCGTTCCCGACACACGTCTGCCGCCTTTCGGACAGGGCTCCTCTCCCGGTGTTGCGATTTCGCCTACCTTGATCCTTTCGACACTCTGTCTTGCGTCCTTCTTCATCTACGTTCCTCCTATATACCCCGTACACAATGCCGAATTGCCGGCATTGATGCCGATGGACTATTCTTGTTTCTTATCGTCTAAACTGCAGTTACCCAAACCGACATTTACATTCTCGGAAGTACACCTCTGTACACCTTGTACACCATTTTCATGAACTTCCCTATATTGATCTTCATAAGGGGATCCTCCTGGAAGTGGTGTACAACCCGTACCTACCTGTACAGGAATGAGGCTGATTCCACACCACCCCCGCTGGTTGTATCTTTTCTCGGGTTGGCAGTTCCGAATCTTCAACCTTTCCTGGAGTTTCATAAACCCCAGTGGATACCTTATGCTGTACTCGGTGCAATAACGCTTGTAGGCTTCCTGGATCCCCTTGGATGAAGTCCAGGCCTCGGGAATGAACTGGCAGCACTCATCGAAGAAATCCTTCATGGTGTCGCACTCCTCGCGGTACTTCTCAGTCGCGGTAACAATGGCATCGGCAAGGGCAAGCCCCTCTCGCTGCCACAGCAAACAGCCCTCGACGGCGAACCTCAGAATCTGCTTCCCTCCTATTGCCGGATCCTTCAATTTCTTTTTCAATGACTTGTCCCGCTTCTCTTTTGGCACGATATGGTCGAAGGGCAGACGGATCAGCCGTCTCCACACTGCACCGTCTTCCGCTGACACTCGTGGTGCAAAGTTCGAGGCAAGCCATAGTTTGAACTGTGGATGGAATTCGAAGTATTCGCCATATAGGAACCTGGCAACCAGCATGTTGCCGCCGGACACGGCCTTCAGCAGACCTTCAGCCAATGACTTACCCTCATCGACTTCATCGCCGGAAACAAGCCGGGCCCCGGCAAGCCTGGCGATGTCGTTTGAAACTCCGCTATCGTTCTTTTTCCTGACAAGCGTCTCAAAGTTGATCGTAACGGCATAGGTGCCCCATGCGGCTTTCATTGACTCGAATAGCGTTGTTTTCCCGGAGTTTTCCCTGCCTATGGCCATCTGCACGGTCTCCTCCGAAATGTCGCCAGTCAGCGTATAACCCTGAAGTTTCTGGAGACTTCCAATTACTGCCATGTCACCGCCAGCAAGGTCTTTGAGGAATGCCATGAGCAGGGAGATGTCGACATCGGGATCATATTCGACGGGGGATATTTTGGTTATATAGTCCTTCCTGTCATGGGGCCTTAACTGGCCCGTCTTCAAGTCGATAGTCCCGTTCTGGCAGTTGAATAGGTACGTGTCAGCGTCAAACTTGTCCGGCTCAACCGCCAGCATGGATTCCGCAATGGCAAGCATTGCGTCAAGGCATTTCTTCGACTCCGTCCTGATTGCATGATTGAACAATACCTGTCCAAGCTTCTTGTCCCCTGAAACTTTATCCGGTGCAACTTCGGCCTCCTGCCTAATCCGTCTTGCAGTGTCGATTCCGAGCTTATATATCCTTGGCTTAATTCTCCAATACTTACCATTGAAGACGCGCCAGGCCTTGGCTTTTGTATCGTAACAGACTTTCCCCTTATTATAATAAGCGAACCTCTCGGCGTTGCCCGCATCCGTCATGGGATATGGGGTTCCCTTCCTGGCCATGTCAACCGGATCATTGACAGGCATTTCTATCTTATCGACCGCGTCAGCGGTTGCTTTTCGAGGGCTGCCGGAAAATACAAATCCATTCTTCTTGGCCAGGTCGAACAAGGTTGCGATAGTTATACCGCCGTCGCTCTTAAAGGTGCCCCATTTGGCCCGGCACCCGCCGGGCTTGTACTTGCCCCCTTTGGCACTCCAGGTGTCCCAGAGTTCCAGTCCCAACTCAGGATCCCAGGATTGTAGTGCCATCCCTATATTGCGCCAGTCTTCGTAGCAGCAGTCGGGTTTCAAAAAGTCCAATGCGGCGGCCACCCTTGCCGCGTCGGGACGCTGCTCCGCAAATCCCCTTGGACTATCGAAGTGCTTGCCTGGTCCAGAGGAATTTAAGCAGGATGGTCTCTCCGATGGAGAAAGTTCATTCGCTAACGGCTTGAGTTTCACGATGATCTCCTCAAGACTGTAGCGGCACGTCTTATCCAACGACTTGATGATTGCCCCCCGGACAGGGATGGTATCCGGAAACTCCTCTCTCTTGTCGTTTATGCTTCCAGGCATCCTGAATAACAGCACAGGTGATACATCATTGTCGGAATACGTCACGTCGCGGATGAGTTTTTTGGCTTCAAGCAGCATCGCGGCCCTTCCGGTTTCGGCATAGAGGACAGGCCGTTCCAGCAGGTAGACACCTTGTACGCCATGTCCGCTATCCCACAGCGCAGACGGAGTCAATGGCAGCCCGTTGAGATGCGCTAGTGCTTCCTCCCGTGTTGCGAATTTCGATGGGTCACTGTGTCCTAAACTGCCATAATCAGTGTCAGTAAAAATGCCACATGTCGAGGTAGTATTCTCTTTTTTATGCCCATTGCCGTCATAGGTTGACACACCACAATGCAGGTTATTGTCAAGAAGTTCAGGATGTTCAACAAGACGCTGTATGAAGTCCGGAACTGTAAAACTGTTCTGATTCTTATAATTGCCGACAACGATCCTGAGCGGCCCATCACCATCAGGGGCGACCGCTTCGAATATAAGAGTCGAACATTCAGCTATGATTGGATATTTGTCGATGCTTTCGTCCATGGAATCATTGCCTTTTGTTATATACTCTGGCTTCGCCAGATGTTATCTTGAGTAACATCCGAAGATCCCGTAAAATCATCCTGTTTTTTCTCATGGCTTCGTGATGCGAAACATACGCAATACTGAACAACAACAGCATTAACAGCATTGCATGATTCATTTTGGAATTTCTTTCTTCTCCAGTTCTGCAATTCGCGTCGTAATTGCGTTCTTGAGCGCACCATTATAACTATTCTTCAAACCCTTAAGCTTAGGAAGTGCGCTACTGTTCAAGGATGAGAACAACCATGCAAGGTCGTCGACAAGGATTTCGAGCTTTACAGATCTTAGATTGTTCTGTTCAATTTCTTTCAATGGAGATGGAGGGCTCTCTGCTTTCCTGATTATAAGGTAGGCGGCGTGGATTGATAATTTCCCTTCGAGCACCAAAATCTTGTATTCAGCATTCCCGAGAACCTTGATTCCTTCTTCAACCTTAGTGTGTCCAACACCAATCCTTTGACCTATGAGTTCAGCCGTGCCCTTTCCTTTCCCCGACATCGGGGAGGCTGGCGCATAAGGAAGAACCTCAAAATAGAATTCAATAGAGCGAAGGACTACCCTGTCATCCTTGGAACGATGGATATTGGCAAGATCTACAACGTATTTTTTAATTTCGTTATCATCCTTAAATACCTTGTCATAAACGGGAGCCTTGTCTTGCTTTAACCTGTGTAAAGCAACAAGTCGTGTAAGTCCGTTGACAACAAAGTGTACGTCAAGAAGCTCGTCGTAAACAGCCACAAAAGGCAACTCATCCTTCAGGCCAACTTCCGAAATGTTCTCCATGAGTAACTGAACCATGCTCTCGTCAGTTGGCATGTATTGGTAAGCTACTGGATGAGGGCGGAGTTTCGCAAGTTCTACATATATAATTTTCTGGGGGGCACTAGCAGGATTCTGACTTGACACAGTCCCGCCAACAGCTTGTTCTTTTTTCTGGCTCATTACTCGTTCCTACCTTTTTTAAACTTTGAGATAAAATTATTAACACCTTCCTGTTCGTATAAGGTTCTTCTGCCGATTTTAAGGCATGGCAGAGTTTTTTTATCGCGATAGCGTTTCAATGTCCAGTACGAAAGACCGGTTATCTGCTGTACCTCGCCATCTTCCAAAAGACGTTTGATTGGGGGGGACTCTTGTTCTTCTTTTTCGCAGTCTTCTAGGGCAGCCTGAAATTCTCCAGCGATTTTTTTCAGGCGCTCTTTAGCAATGCCAGCACTATCCTTGCTCATATTTCCTCCTTATAATTAGTTGCGGTGACAGGAATAATATGGCAGGCATTAGCATGGAATAAATTGGCGGGATTAGCTACAAGGCAGGGGATGTCAATCCCGCTGATTTCCTAGAGGCAGTTTCGGAAGATAGCGGGAAAACATTTATAGAAATTAATTTTTCCTGAGGATATTATCGCAGCAATTGCCGAGGTATTTTCAAAGGCTTGTCGTTAGCGCTTACCTTACAATTACTAGCAAGCTTATTTACGAATGGACCAAGCTCATTCTCATCAACATCAATACTATCAATCCTGTAATGCGTATACCCATTGTCACATCGCTCCCCTGAAACAATTCTTCCATCTTTATGAAATTCTGCTATTTGGGCGAACACATTAATTGTATCACGAATGGAATTTCTAGCGGAAAAAACATCTGCAAGGTTGATATCATTTTCAAACGTGTATGTTTTCAATTTGGCCCCTGCCTTCTCGCCGGCTTCCTGTTCACGCTTCAAACCTTTAAACTTATTTGATGCAAGGCAGAGGACAATCAACCTAATGAATGAATCATAACCTATAGGTTCAGCGGTAAATCCAAGCTCTTGAATAGAAATTTTGACTGGTGTTTTTTTATTGATTCGCCCAGCGTTCGTCATGGAAATCTCATAATGCAGCCTATACTTAACCAATGGAGCATTATTAAGCAATTCCATTATCTTGTCGGTGAAAACCAGAATATTGGATATGTTTACAAGCTGCCGATCTTCAAGGTAATTTTCGGCAAATCTCGTGTCCTCTTCCTTTTCAACATAAGGGATTTTGAATTCATCAAAATGCCATTTAAAAAAATTACCTCCAGGGGCACGAGGATGCATCACTTCCGACTTTACACCAAGATATACCGGATAATGTTCGGCAAAACGCTTACCCATTTTAAATACCGGGTTATCAACGTCATATTGCTTCAGAAATTGGATTGCTGTGTCTGTATTCGGCAGCCAATTGGACGCAACTGCCACATTAATATCGCCAAGGTCTTTCAGAAATCCTGCAATTCCAACATCTCCCTTTCCTTCTATCTGTAATATATCCTGGGTCTTCCTAATAATTTTCTTTAATACAAAAATATCGCCATCTACACAATCCATATTGTCTTCGAATTTATTAAGTCTCGTCCAGTCAGGAATAAAACCAACTGCAAAGCCTATGAAGAATATTTCAGAGTTCTTTAATTTTGATAGGTCTATTTCCATATCTTCTATATCCCCTGAGCTATCTTAGATTCATCTAGTGGTTAAATATACACCAAACCAGAAAATATAAACTATAGAGTTTATCAGAGGAACTGCAGGATTTGGCATGAGCAATCTTGATGGATACTCGTATGCGCATCTAAAAATGCGTAATTATGCGTAACTTTTAAGGCTAAAGTGCCTGACTTTGCGGGAATTGGCTGGAACTAGCAAAAGAGTGTATTTTTCTTGTTTTAGCTATGAAGAAAATGGAGCGGGTGATGGGAATCGAACCCACGTAGCCAGCTTGGGAAGCTGGAACATTACCATTATGCTACACCCGCAAAAACGCATCTCATTGTATTTAAAACAGTTACGGCAATCATCGACAACCTTTTACCATGCCGCCTCTATTTAAAGCCAATGCTCCACAATATGTCGCAGTATTTCGCAAAGTCAAAAAGAAGTTTTTATTTTCCCTGTGAAATAGATATCTCCCTGGTCTTAATTATTCCCTTCTCTGCCTCGGAATCCCCTAAATTTGGAATGCGTCAGTCTTACTTTTCAAGTTTGCTCATACCTTGTTTTGCAGGCAAACCGATATTGCCCTTTCCTTTTCAGTTGCTATATTATCCGAAGTTAAACAAAAAAAGGAACATCATTTATGGAACAGAAATATAACTGGTCTGTGATAGTCAAAGAAATTCAAGACACCGAATTTATGAGCCAGCAGCAGATGGCCACGAAATGCAATGTCAGCCAGCAGTCCATATCAAATTGGATGAATGGGGCCAGGAACCCCGGCCCCTTTGCAACTATCGAGCTTCTAAAGATGACAAAGGATGCAGGCATTGATATACACAAGCATGAGGCAAATCCAGCATTTGACGGTATCACGGATTACATGAAGAAGAACAAAGGCAGGGAGCTTGTAAGGCTCTTCGAGCTTTACTCCCGCATGTCCAATGCGGACAAGAAGAGGTTTATCAGGTATGCGGAAGGGATGAAAGCGCAATCATAATATATTAAGGGCCTTGACCGCAATCCAAAAAAAATCCGGAATTCAGAAGACAGCCAGAATAAGACAACTCGGTTCATATTATTTTTTAATTCTGAACCCTCCTTGGGAACTTGCTTTTAAAGTAGGAACGGGCTTTCTGTGTCCTGAGCTTGTCGAAGGAAGCCTGTACCTACTCTCAGGAACACCCCGACAAGACGGCGGCCAGGAATGTCCGCCCTACTTTGAAACTGCCGTTGGTGTTCACGGCAGTGACGCATTACTTCAGAATCAAGAATTGATGGAATTTTAACTTAATAGAGAAGAAAATTTCCGGGGTTATGTTATAGTTTATGGAATTTCAGTGATATAACCAACGAATCGTCTATAGCAATATGAAACTTTTCTATATTGAAGGAAAGAACAGGGGCGCTTCCTACGAACTTACCCCGCCAGGAGTCAGCATCGGACGAGAGAGCGACAACGATGTAATACTTGATTCAGAGGCGTCCTCCCGCTATCATGCCAAGCTTGAACTGAAGGACGGTGAATGGTTCGTCAAAGATCTCGGCAGCACAAACGGCACAAAGCTCAATGACCTGAAAATCACGGAGGATACGAGGCTCCACGAAGGCGACAAGATATCTATCGGGAAGGAATTCCTTCTCTTCGGAAAAACTGCTGATGCAAAAAAAGCGGAACCTCCACCCACCCCAACTCCTACACCGCAAGTCCAGGCTCCCGCGCCCGCATCAGAACCTACAAAACCCGATTCAGCCGTAAAACCGTCCATAGATGCGGCAAAGTCCGATGCAGTGAAGGAAGAGAAAAAATCCTTCCTCAATTTCTTCTCCTCCAAAGATACACCTGAAAAGAAGGACGCGGACAAGCCAATATCATCAGACAGCATAAGCTCC
>JBAQUG010000070.1:0-1723 GCA_049297395.1 Victivallales bacterium
AACAATTACATCTGGTTTCGCATCATGCTTTAAGATGAAAGAGCGAATTCTTTCGAGTGCATCCGGGAACAGTCTGTCGTCGGCTCCGAAAAATACGATGTATTCTCCTTCCGCCAGCCGGATGGCCTTATTCATCGCATCATAGATTCCGATATCTGGTTCCGATATCGATTGAATTATATCCCGTGAGGATTCCAATATCCTGCCCGTGCCGTCTGTCGACGCTCCATCGACGACGATCCATTCACAATCCTGTCTTTTCGCATTGCGATAATCGGTGATGAGATTCGGCAAATGACGCACGGCATTTCGCGTTACTGTTAATATTGAAATTAGAGGCATGTTTATGGCAATCCCGATTAACCGATATTTTGCACAGCTAAGTTATATTATTTATTGATCTTTATCGATAACATCGCAAAAATGTTCGTAATATTTCCGTGCAACAATCTCCAGGGAATAATTCTTCCTCAGAAAAGACACTCCTTTTACGGACAGGTTTTTTCTTGATTCCTCATTACCGAGCAGTACTTCTACCTGAGCAACAAACCCCTTAATATCAAAAGGCCTTACCAGCGAACCGGAAATGCCTTCCTTAACAAGAGAACCACATCCGCCGACATCAAAAGCAACACACGGTACCCCGCAGGCAATAGCCTCCTCCAGTACCAGCGGAAAAGTATCGGCTTTGGTAGGATATATAAAGAGATCTGCCGCAGCATAAAGCTCGGAAAGTCTTTCCTCATTCCTTGTGCCCAGGAACTCATTGACATGGTGTATCTTGAAATTTCTTAATTCTTCTAAATCCTTCAAACTGCCCGTGCCCAGAATTAGGAGATGCTTATCGATCTTATCCGTTCCCGCTCCCTCTCGCTTCCTAATTTCATCAAGTATTTCATATAGATGCCTACCGCCTTTATATGGATTATTAGTAAGCATTCCAGCTGAAAACATGAGAACCTTTGCATTTATAGGTATCCCTGCCTTTTCCCGACAGAGAACCTTGTCTCTGGGTCTAAAAACGTTGATATCAATGCCATTAGGAAGCCTGCTTATCTTCTTCCCCTGAAAAACAGGACTCTTACGAACAAGCTGTTCCAGCCATTCGGAAGTAGGAACTACTGAAATGTTTGAAGCTGCATAGATCTTCTTTTTCTGCCTCAATAGCCACCTGCCAGTATCTATTCCAATTGCAGGATATATGCATTTGTCATTGGGGCCGGACTGCATTTTTTGCCAGGATTCATCACCGAATGTATGTACAGCATTCCCTGTAAACGACCACATGTCGTGAAGCGTCCAGACAATAGGGGCAATATTTGAAAGTTTGGGCAGCAGGGAAGCGGCAAAAAAGCCTCCGTGAACATTATGAAGATTTATAACGTCTGGCTTCAGATCCTGAGCTTTTTTTAGAATAAAATCGGAGGAAAAGGGGAAATATTGATACTGTAGCCCTATTTTATTCGTAAACTTGTCCAGAGCTATCTCAATAAGCCAGGGGAGTTTCCATTTTGTCGTTCTGTAAACGTAATCAACGTCCTTATACGTCTGCTCCTTAACTATCAGATGGTTTTCGGTGTGATAATATCTCGCAAGACCGGCCATAAGTCTCGACACCGCCACCGCAGCGCCGCCATACATATCGGTAGTATTAACAAAAAGAATTTTCACCCGGGAAAGAGCACCAAAGATCTCGAATACATTATTTATTTAAAGTACATGC
>JBAQUG010000071.1:0-5571 GCA_049297395.1 Victivallales bacterium
CCTTTTGTTTGTCGACATGATTTTGACATGGTTTATGTCATTGATCTGGTCCAGGCGTGTATTCCCAGCCCATTTCCTTGTATTTTCCGCTCCGCTCCGCATACGGAATCCATTCGACATGTCCGTCCACGGCTAGGACAATTTGTTTCTCGTTGTTGCTGCAGACAATCCGCCTACCCTGCTCTTTTGCTTGCTGGAGCGCAGGAAGCAGCAATGCCGCGAGAATTGCGATTATCGCAATCACGACAAGCAGTTCAATCAGTGTGAATTTTTCTTTACTCATTATTCAATTGGAACTCCACGGAAGCATGCTGAGTTTAAAGTCGGTGCTCTTCTTATATTCGACATGGCCTTCGGCAAAAAGTACGTTGTCTCCGGAACTGTGCCTGCGGGACGCCACCCAGGTCAATGACATTCCCGGCAGGTAAAGCGAGTCAAACGCCCCGCTGAGAAACCGGAAATAATATTGTTTTTCAGCGTCAACGAGAAATATTGTCCTGTCCGGAGCCACTACCTGGTTCGCCTTTCTTTCCCCGAGGTACTGATAAATTGCATATGATGTCCTGGCCTCGTCCCTCGAAGTACGAGGAGGCGTTATTGGCTCCTGCCCTGACACGTTGATATTGCGTTTCTCATCAGTTGGACAGATAAACGGGCCGGAACACTTCATTACATTTTCAACAGTGCGCTCAGGAAGGGTAAGGCAGAATTTTAAATTGAGATAGGGTTTCAGCATCTGTACATGGGTTACAGTATTGGCAACCTCGACTACCGGAACAATATAATAACGCGGAGGGAAAGTCCCGTAGTCGTCGACATACATCCCCGCAGCGAGCCCGATCTGCTTGAGATTGCCCGCGCAGGCTATTGATTTCGCCTGGTCCTTCGCCATCTTCATCGCCGGCAGGAGCATCGCCGCCAGGATTGCGATGATCGCAATTACGACAAGCAATTCAATCAATGTAAAATATTTTCCGGGAGAAAATATTTTACTTGTCCGGATTTTTAATTTTACGCTTTTCATCATTCCTCCTTTTTCAGATGCCACTTGTTTATGAACATAAAACTTCCGCACTTCCGCACTTTAGAACTTCCGCACTTTAGAACTTTAGAACTTTAGAACTTTAGAACTTTAGAACTCTAGAACTTTAGAACTCTGTGCCTTTGTGCCTCTTTTACTCCCCGCAGGACTTTCCGATGACAAGCTTCGCCTTTATAATGTCGGGATCCTGCAGGAATTTCGCCTTGGTTTTTCCGTCCATATCCGGAATTTTCGCTTTCACATAGCTGATCATCGACAGCGCAACCTCGTAGGGATCTATTTCCAGCCTTGTCAGGGGAATGTCGCTTTCAAACACATCGCCTTTGTTGGCATGGGTGAGCAGGGCTATGTCGTCCGGAATCTTCAGCCCCATCTCACGAAGGGCCTTCAACGCGCCTTTTGTAAGCAGGTCATGGTTGATAAATATGGCTTCGGGACGGGATTTACCGTCGGACATCAGTTTTTTAATCTGCTCATATCCATCCTCTGCCGTTCCGCCCCAGTACTTGAACATGTCGCCGTGGAATGGAACGCCATTTTCGGCGAACGCATCCCATGCCCCCTGGTATTCAATCCCGGCCATGTTCCCTCTTTCTGTTTTTGCGCATATGAACTGGGAGACGTATGTTATTTTCCGGAATCCTCTTTTCAGGAGATATGAAAGGCCTCCATGCACCATTGAATGCACATCCAGCGTCGGCTGCCAGATCCAGGGGACATCCTCCTGGGAAACCAGCCACCTCATGAGTTCCGAGTTTCCGGCTACGGGGATGAGGCACGCATATCGTCCATTCTTCACGTCCTCCCTCAGCATCCGGGACTGGGACTCGAAACTGCTTCCGCCTATCGTAAAATGGAAGGAGACGTTCAAGCCCGCCTTCTCTCCTATCTCCCCGAAATATTTCAGAAGCTGGCGGTAGTAGACGTCTGGACTTTCCAGCGGATTGTATCCGAAGACAACCGCGATATTTTTCGACATCGGGCTCGTGTTAATGAAAGTTCCCAGACGGGGGGAGCGTTTGAGAAGCCCCTTTCCCATCAGTGTGCTGAGGCTCTGCTGGGCTGTCTGGACTGTGACATTGAACGTTTTTGCGAAATCCGCAGTCGTAGGAAGTCTCTGTCCATGACTGAGCTTGCCGGACTTGACCTGTTCCTCTACATATGCGGCTATTGACAAATAGAGGGGGTTTTCATTCGATCTCTCAAATTTAGGTATTGTTCCAAACAAGGATTTCATTGATCAGCCTCAAATTATGTAATGGTATATATACTGTAGAATATATTATAGAATATTACTTTTAAATGTCAATAGGCAAAAAGAAATAAATTAGATATTTTGGAATAATATTTTGTTTTCCATGCTGAAAGTTGCAATTAGGATTAAAAGTAACTATTTTATCTTAGAATAGATACAGGGTGGATTTATGACATCAAAGCAGTTTTTTGATTGGCAAACATCGGGAGGAACCGATGATGTGATGCGTCTTGTGGATTGCCTTGAGCGGGCAGACATAGAGTGGTGTGCCATTGGAGGCGTTGCAGTAAATCATTGGGCCGCTGAACCCATGGTAACGCAAGATGTTGACCTGGTTGTTGCAACCAAATCGGTTGAGATTGTTATTGGGTTGCTGGAAAAGGAAGGATTCAAGGCTGAACGCTTTGACTGGTCAGTTAACTTCCGTGGACGTTCGAAAGTCAGTATCCAGTTAAGCACGGAGGATTTCTACCGTGAATTTCCAAGCCGGGCGGTGCCTGCTGACGTACATGGCATTTTGATGCGTGTGGCATCTCTTGAAGATACTCTGAGGGGTAAGATTAAGGCATGGAGCGATACTGACCGACGGCAGAGCAAAAAAATCAAGGACTTGGGAGATATTGCGCGTCTGGTCGAAAGCCATCCTCATCTGTGGAATCTGCTTGGCGAAGAACTTCAGAGCCAGATCCAGAAACCATTAATACAATAAACTGAGGCAATTCGATCTGGTTTTAAAACTAGGAATCCAGGAGTCAGAATTAAATTTGAACTCAAATCCGGTTTTATTCTGAATCCTGGCTTCTTTGAAACTTGCTTTGAGTAGCTTGCGACATCCTTGGCGCAATCGGCCTCTTTGTCTTTTGCGCTCGGAGATCGCAAACTACTTAAGTTTCACACTGACAAAACTGCGGCCACCACAGTAGGCCGCTGAATTTACTTCGCACCGTCACTTCGTTCGGGTAACTGACTACTTTTGAAATTGGCTCTCTGTAATTGCCTCACTCAACCAGTTCGACGGTGATGATCTTCCGGGGCGGAGTGCATATGGAAACACACGCGCCATCCAATGCAAGCGCGGTTCCGCGTTGCTCGTCAAGATCTGTCAGGTACGCCTCCTTGATCGGCAGCCACCATGTAAGTACCGCATCAACCGGCCTGTCGCCCGGATTGTAGTAACGGACGATGATATTGTCCGTATCTTCGGCTTTCTTCAGGGCCGTAAGTATCAGCGACTCCGGCTGCAATGACAGGAAACTTTGCCTGGAAGGCAGAGTACGTTCCGGCACCGGCAATGCCTTGCCACGACGCTCCGGGAACAAACGTATGGACATGGGTGGCGACCGGAAAGCCTGCGCCACCGCAGGCAGCATGGCGCTTCGCCAATCCCCGGCATGGGGAAAGATGGCATAACGGAAATGATGCGTGCCCAGATCCTGCCCGCCCTCGTCATGCGGACGTCCAATGACATTGGCAAACCCGCGCAGGAGCATCACCGACAAAGTACGCGTCTGGTCATCCTTCACATCGTATTCGTATAGGCCTTCGCTGAGAATGGCCAGGCCATGCACGCCGTCGGAGATGTCGACGAAACTCTGGCGCGGCCAGCTCGAATATGCCGGTTCGTTCCAGCCGGCAGTGTCCGGCAGCGATATGGGACGTTCTACTACATCGAAAGGAGTATCGCCTGCGCTGACATTCGCAGCCGGAAGTCCTGTGGGAAATACGGCGCGTATGGCATGATCCCGGGTGATGTTTTCCACTGTTGTTTCGACCAGCAGATACGGACAGCCACGCATCAGCGTAATCGTACTTGCAATGGTATTCGTACTAGCCGCTGCCGAGCGGTTTCCGCTCTCCTTTGAAGCGGACTCTGGAACCGTCATCTGATAGCGGATGAGATATCGCGTGGCCAGCTGACCGTTGTTCAAGAGCTGGATCTCTGCAGTCATTCCAGCCGTTGAAACGGCAGCATCCGGCGCGGGACGGAACTTCCATCCGTCGCCGACATCTCCAACGTCCTCGAAGGATAAAAGCCGATCATACTGGTGGCCGGTAGTTTTCTCCAATATCGCCAGCGTACCGCCGGCGTGGATCTCCACGCGCAGAAATTCATTCTCCAGCACACATGACATCGGACTTTCCACTTCCGGGCGGGCGGCTGACGGAACTGATTTATGAACGTTGATGGTCATATATCCCAATGGTGGAATCGGTTCCGCCAGTTCAATGATCATGTCAAACCGCGTCTCCGGAAGGAAACGCGGTGTCGCCTGGAGTTCCTTGACTAAATTAATGTCATGTACTGAATCCAGTATCTGGAAGCGCAGCGGTTTGCCGTCAGCGGCTGCAATTGTGAACTGGCCGGCCTGCCATTCTTTGTCCAGCGGTAGACGAAGACGTACAACCAGTGGACTTGGGCGCGTGTCAGGATTGAAAAGCAGGTAACCTGTTGCGTCAGCGGTCTCCTTGGCTTCGACGCGCGCGGCGATATATTCCAGCCGCTCCTGTGCCTGCCGTTCGGCAATCAAACGGGCCTGATCGAAACGATAGGACATATCCTTGTGTACTTGATCCACGCTGCACCCGCAGATGCTGTCATGAGGATGGTTCAACAGCAGGTAATGCCATGCGAGATCGAGGTAACGGGTCGGATATTCCATGCCAAGCTGACGGGCAATGACCGACAACGGCTCACAGAGCTGCGACAGCATCCGCTCACAATTGGCGTTTGCCTGTTTCAGATGGATGCGGGATGCCATGGTGCCCATGAAGACATCGCTCATACCTTTATGGCAGGTTTGGCGCAGCTCACCGCTGACGCACTCCAGCGAAGTCCCAGCAAGCGCTTTAGTAACATCGGAAATATATTCACTCATGTGCGACTTTCGCAGTTCCAGGTCGGGAATCGAGGCATTGGCGTCCTGCAATGTACGCGAGAGGTCATGCCAGGCCGTGGCATGATCTACGCCGTCCATGAAGAGCAGCACGCCGGTATTCGCACGCGCAGCGTGCTTGTCCCGCAAACTGCTGATGCGCCGGACAATGTCATCGCGATCATAAGGAAGAGCGCACTCGCAGTAGTCCCGAAGCGCGTACCAGAGGGTGCTATAGGCCCATTCCGCCTCCATCAAGATGCCGAGCACTTTGGAACCATCGGGTGACTTCCAGGTGAATTCGTGTTTGACCTGCGATGAATCCAAACCCCGGAAAAGCACCGCGCTGCCAATTCCAAAGCCGGCAAACAGCTGTGGAAGCTGCGAAATGTGTCCGAAAC
>JBAQUG010000072.1:0-8231 GCA_049297395.1 Victivallales bacterium
GCAATATAGCTGGCAATCTTTATTTCCTGCCAGTCAAGCTGGCAGGGGATTGTAAACCCTCTGTTGACGGTGGATCTCGATTGTGCAGGAAATGTGTATAGCAGACAGGGCTGAAGCCCGTACCTACAAAAAGGAGCACGCCATGAAAAAATTGAAATGGAAGAATCACTCGGATCTAGCCATAAGGAAGACGCCCAGCATGGGTCGCGGGGAATTTCTGGACTGGATGACATTCAAAGGCGGGGAAAAAATCCCTTTCACGGAAATATTCGGACCGCTCATCGGCCTAAAGGAGGAATGGGAGGAACAGGGGGCAACTCCGGAAGAACTGGACTTCAGCTCCTATCGTTATCGCATTCCCAGGACAGCGGGAGTGGACGTATCAACCGGCAGGCTCGGCGCGTCCCAGACAGTGATAGAGGAGACCGGCGAGATAATCCGATACCGCGACGATATTGGAAGGATCATGAGGCTGGAAAAAGGATACGCCACAGTCCCGCTTCCGGAAAACTATCCTGTGAAGAACATGGATGACTGGCTGAAAATCAAACAGAAATACGCATTCAGCGAGGAACGATTCGGCGCTGACTGGCAGGCAAAGGCGAAGCAGATCCGGAAGGAAGGAGCTGTCATCAGCGTATGCATCCCAGGAGGTTTTGACGAGCCGCGCCAGCTTCTCGGAGAAGAGAATCTCTGCTATGCATGCTACGATCAGCCTGAACTCATCCATGATATCCTCGAAACCATCGGCAATTCCGCGGTCAAAGTCCTGGAACGTGTCTCGTCCGAAGTGCAGGTGGACATACTGTCAGTGCATGAGGACATGGCCGGAAAATCAGGTTCATTGCTGGGTCCTAATGAAATAACTACTTTCATTAAACCCTATTACCGCCGCGTCTGGGACATGCTCCAGTCCCGGGGCGCCAGGCTGTTCGAACAGGACAGCGACGGAAACATGAACGGGGTGATTCCTGCATTCCTGGATGCCGGAATCAACTGCATGTATCCGATGGAACCGGCCGCAGGCATGGACATTGTCAAGGTCCGGGAGCAATATGGAAACAGGCTGGCATTCTATGGCGGTATTGACAAGCATGTGCTGCGTCAGACAAAGGAGAAGATTGCAGCCGAGCTTGAATACAAGATTCCTCCCATGATACGTACCCGCGGCTGCATGCTGGGCCTTGATCACCGCATTCCCAACGGCACGCCTCTGGAAAACTACAGGTTCTACATCAGCAGAGCCTGGGAGATCATGGAACGCGAAGGCTTCCATTAAATAAATTCATAGACGAAGGTACATTTTCAGACATATCCCAAGCTTGTCTATACGTTGTTATTGAAAAATCAGATACAACGAGTATTTCTTAATGCCAACTTATACACGACAGGAATAAAAATATGTGGGACAATAATCTTCTTTCGCAGCTTGAAGGATCCTTGTGGGAGGCTGCAGACCAGCTCCGCGCAAATTCAGGCCTTGGATCCAATGAATACTTCTTCCCTGCCATGGGGATAATATTTCTCCGGCACGCCTATAACAGGTTTATTACTGTCAAGGACGAGATTGAAAAGGACATGCCTAAACGTAGCGGAGTCATGCGCCCTCTGACAAAGGAGGATTTCGTAAGACGCGGTTCCCTTTTCCTCCGCAAGGAATCGCAGTTCAACTATCTTCTTGAACTGGAAACAGGAAAGGACATCGGCACCTCAATCAATAAGGCTATGGAACTCATTGAGAATGACTATGAGAATCTCAAGGGAATCCTACCCAAGGATTATCAGAATCTTGAAAATAACCTCCTTTCCCGTCTCCTCAAGATTTTCAACGCTGAATCCCTGCGAAACGCCAAAGGAGATGTTTTCGGACACATATATGAATATTTCCTTATGAAGTTCGCCATCGAGAAGGCTCACGACAATGGAGAATTCTTCACCCCGGTATCCCTTGTCCAGACAATCGTAAACGTCATCGAGCCGTCACACGGTATTGTCCTGGATCCCGCCTGCGGTTCCGGTGGAATGTTCGTCCAGACAAGCCATTTCATTGAAAATACCGGGCACGAAACTCAAAAGGAAGTGACCTTCTACGGCCAGGAAAAGACGGCGACCACAATACGCCTTGCAAAGATGAATCTTGCAGTTCATGGTCTCGAAGGAAAGATTGTAGAAGGAAATACTTTCTACATGGACCGCCACGAGCTGCTCGGTAAAGCTGATATCGTAATGGCAAACCCTCCTTTCAATGTTGACAGTGTTGACGCTGACAAGATCAAAGGAGATCCCCGTCTGCCGTTCGGCCTGCCCGGAGTAAACAAGAAAGACGAAGTAAGTAACGGCAACTACCTCTGGATCTCATATTTCCACAGCTACCTCAACAAGACCGGACGCGCAGGATTTGTCATGTCATCACAGGCATCCAGCGCTGGAAACGATGAAAAGGAAGTCCGGCGCAAGATTGTTGAGAGCGGGCATGTGGACGTAATGATTTCCATAAGGTCGAACTTCTTCTATACTCGGACAGTTCCCTGCGAACTCTGGTTCTTCGACAAAGGCAAGCCTGCAATTCATAAGGACAAGGTGCTGATGCTTGATGCCAGGAGCATCTTCCACGTAGTAAACCGGAAAATCTATGATTTCACGCCGGAGCAGTTGAGCAATATTACCTCTATCGTCTGGCTATACCGTGGACAGAATGAACGTTTCCTGAAACTTGTCAAATCCTATCTTGATCGGACATTGTCAGAGGCATTGAAGATTGAAGCTGAAATTGACGGCTTCAAGAAGGGATTCGATGCCCTTATGGATGAAATGAAATCATTCATAAAAGCACAGCCCAAGACTTCCCCTTTGATTGAGCCAAAGAAAGAACTCGATGAAGCCTCCGAATCATTCCAAGGTGACTGCCGTAAACTGTTGAAGAATATTTCCGAATACAAGTCAAGCTGGGCCGGGAAGATATCTATTGAGCTTAAAAAACAAAAATCTGCCTCGTCCGATTTCGAACCAATATCCGAAACCTGCCATGATCTTATTAAACAGGCAGACCTGGTCTACAAGCTTGCTGTCCGTGTTATTGATGTATCGGAAAAAGAATGTAAGGCTTCTGAGTCAGACAAATGGGAAAGCAGGAAGATAAACGGTCTCCGTAAAGCCCTTGATGAACTCCGGAAAAGGACTGTGGAGCAGTTGAAACTTGCCTCGTATTCCTATAAGCAGGCCCACTGGCTGCAGAGCCGCTTTCCGGACGCGAAGTTCGCAGATGTACAGGGACTTTGCAAGCTCGTAAGCATAAAGGATATTGAAGCAAACGACTGGAGCCTCACCCCAGGCCGCTACGTCGGTGTCGCCCCTGAGGAGGTGGACGAGGATTTCGACTTCGAAGAAACTCTCCGCACCATCCATGTCGAGCTTGCTGATTTGAATGAGGAAGCTGCAAAACTCGCAAAAAACATCCAGAAGAGTTTTGAGGAGCTAGGAATATGAGTTGGGAGTTGAAAAGACTTGATGAACTCGGTTATGTAAGCCGAGGACGTTCTCGCCATCGCCCCCGTGACGCTGCACATTTATATGGAGGACCTTATCCTTTCATACAGACAAGCGATGTTAAGCATGCCAACCTATATGTCAACAATTACAGCCAGACTTACAGTGAGGAAGGGCTTGCCCAGAGTCGTTTGTGGAAAGCCGGAACTCTTTGTATCACTATTGCCGCCAACATTGCAGATACTGCTGTTCTAGATATTGATGCTTGCTTTCCGGATAGTATCATCGGATTTATTCCCGATGATAACAAAGCTGACGCTATTTTTATCAAATATCTCTTCGATGCAATGCTTAAGAGGCAATATAAGCAATTCACACAAGGAGTTGCGCAAGACAATCTGAGTCAGGAAAAATTGCTTTCTTTGAAATTTCCAGTTCCAAACGTTACGGAACAACGCCGAATAGCTTCCATCCTTTCATCTTATGACGATCTGATTGAAAACAACCTGCGACGGATAAAATTATTGGAAGAGTTGGCGCGGATGCTCTACAAGGAATGGTTCGTCAATTTTCGCTTCCCCGGCCACGAGCAGATCAAAATAAAAGAAGGAATCCCTGAAGGATGGAAGAGAAAGAAGTTAAAAGATATAACAAGTTTTCTTAAGCGTGGGATCACGCCGTGTTATGACGATGATGCTCAAGGATTAGTCATCAATCAGAAATGCATCCGCAATGGTTGGATGGATCTGAGTTTTGCCCGCCGACAATCGCGAAAGGTTAATCCCGAACGCCAGGTGGAGTCTGGAGATGTTCTTGTGAATTCGACTGGAGAAGGCACACTTGGCCGTATTGCACAAGTCAAAACTCCTATAGAAAACTGTACTGTTGACACCCATATCACGATTGTGAGACCAAAACCCGGCACGCCGCTTCACTATTTCGGCATAGCTGTTATGACCTGGGAAGCACGTTTCTCGACAATGGGACGTGGCGCAACCAATCAGACTGAACTTTCAGCTGCAACTATTGGAGAATCGGAGATAACCATTCCTTCTCGGTCATTGCTATTAGAATTCAACTTGTTTGTAACACCAATCTTCGAGCAAGTCGCTAATCTGCATGCCCAAAACAACAAGGCAAAAGCTGCACGAGACCTGCTCCTGCCTAATTTGATGAATGGGGGATTTGAAGTTTAATAATAGGGGACTAAGTCGATGTTCAGCGATGCCGACATGAAAGCCATGAAGGAGGGAAGTTGGGAACTCCCCTGCATGGAAATGACATTGGCGAAAAACGACGGGAAGAAGAGCTATTCTGGAGCAGGTGTCATACGTCGTAATTCAGACGGAATTTTTAATTACATGCTAATGTCCCCGGCTAAAGAAGAGCCTGAGTCTTTCGATGCGTTAAAATTTGCAATTGTGGAAAAATTCAGTAAAAAACCACCAGACAACAGGTTCCTCTTGGAAGATGGTGATTACTGGACGCTTACGGCAATAGACAAGGACTGCAGAAAATGGATTTCTGACAGGCTGGTTGAACCAGGAATCAGCGCTGGTGCATATCCAGGCCTCTTTCTCAGTGGCGACTTGGGACGCGTCGAATACAGGAAAGCTCATTCATCTATTACCAAGGCACTTGGACTTGAGCAGAAAGAAGATGTTCCCAAAAAATACATTACTTATGTATCATTTACTGATTATCGCATCCCTGGAAATACCGTTGTTAACGAAATGAGAAAGGTTGGAAATAAGGAGGTGCCAGGCAAAGCCTCCGCGTCTGTCGCCAAGTTCAAAGCCCTTGGTGTTGATTTTACCATGGAACAGTTGAATGACTATTTAATGCTTGATGCAAAAAGTGAGACGGAGATAAAACTACCCATCAATATACTGTCAATAAGGATATCTGAATCCCTACAATTTTGTTTGGGCAGACCCATGGAATGGGACATGTGTTTCCTTGTGGAGGGAAATGATGAGGTTGCCATATTAAGGTCGTTTTCCAGAAGGACTGGAAATCCACGTGTTGGTCCTCCGCTAGATTATTGGTATCCTAATAATATCCCATATGTATGGAAGCTCTTTGACAAATATCTTTCTTATGTTGCACAGAACGGTATCCAGGAGGAAAGATTCCAGCGGATTTCTTCTCGCATATGGCGCGTTCTTCATGCAAGCACAGGTTCATGGGAGGCCGAGAAATTAACGTTGTGCGTGGAAATAGAAGGATTGTTGAATGAATATCTCTCGTCTTCCGCCACTCCCCCTGAAAAACTAGAGAAAGCGGCAAATGGCATCTTGGAGCTTATTAAATCCGAGGAGAAGACGGGGGGCCGTGCCAGCTGCCTTGACAAAGATTCCCTTGGAATCGTAAAAACAGTAGTGGGCAATCTCAAGAGAGGTGCGAGTGCAATAAATATTCTGCGTCAGCTCCAGGAGGAAAGTTCTGTCCGCGAATCTGACGTGGAAGCATGGGATAGTACCAGGAATCCAGCCAGCCATGGAAGGAGCGAACCTGAGATTACCGATGAGATTTATGGCATGCGGGGAAGGTTGGTGGTACTATTATATCATATTGTCTTCCATATTATCGGCTATGAAGGTCCTTATAGCGACTATGGTACGCCTAGGAAAGTTGTTGCGGATTATAAGTTGAAAAAAACCAGTTGTTGATCTGATAATGAGTGGAAAGGCAATAATCCGCTTGGGATAAGCTGACTGTTTGAATTTGAGCAAGTCAATGGTATTTTTATTTTATGAACTCAGAACAAACAAAACATCCTATATTTTTCACTTTGCCCACCAAGATTGATGCCCGTGAGATAACTCCATCAACCATAGGAGAAGCTCCTTCGTATGATGAGAAAGAACTGGAAGATCTCATTGCCAAAGGAACCAAGGCTTGGGCTGACGTTCCAGACAGCGTCCTTTGGGTTCGTGAGCAAAGGGACGGGAAATGAAGATATGAGCAAAACTCAAAGTTTCATTTTTTCATCAAAACAACTTTATCTTAAGAACCTTGCAAATTTTTATGCGAAGAACTAGATTATAAGCCAACAAAGGGGAAAATCATGCCAGTACAAACCAATTCCACATTTGCAAGCTCGAAGATGGCCAAGGAAATGATAAAGGCCTTCGGAAGCCAAGTCAAAACTGTGTCTGTCGAAATCAAACATCGCCAGGTTATCGGGAATTTTGTACGTAAAATCGAAAAAGCTCACCAGATGGCGGCAAAAAGCTCCCAGAGATTCGGTTGATGACGGAGTATCTTAATGAATTTTCATCGTTCCTCCGTCTCCACTAATTGTCAGTTAGTTCCTGCCATTCGTCCATTTTCATGTTTTGATTTTGTTGAAAATCATTTCAAGGGGCTCCCTTCCATACATCGTTGCTTGTCCATAGCTCGGACACATGAACTTAAAACAATTTTAATGGAAAATATTGTTCCAGAGGGGATAATTGCCGACGAAAATTCTGAGATACAGGAGAGATATTCTGATTATAAGATGACTGGATTACAACGCGTTTCTCTATGGTCGACTGTTTTATCAAGCCCCGATGACGTGAGTAAGATGACAGATGATAACCTTATTGGTTATGCAATCTTAAAGAGAGATACTATTCCATCGAACAATGTTGATGAGTGGCATGTTTTTGAGGCAGTTCTACGCAAATATTCCCATCACCATAACTATGCTCCCCATCAAAAGAAGTACGATTTGAAAATTTGCAATAAAAGTTTTTCCGCCAATGGAACCATCTACTGCCAACAGAATTCCTTGAACAAGGCATGTGCTCATGTTTCATTGCATACGCTATTATCAGGACGTCCAAATGTTGGAATCCTGTCATACCGGAAAATAAATGAACTGGCTAATAAGGATAAAGACGCTGCCTACAATCCATCAAAAGGCCTTACTGTCTACCAGATAAGGAATGTCCTTGAAGGTCTGAAAATATCATTCAGGGATATCGATTATGTTGAATCAGAGTTGACGGATGCGGATATTCGGAAAACTCATCCTTATCAAAAATATGTATATTCAGGAATTGAATCCGGAATGGGAGCTCTCCTTGGTTTTCGCTTGACAGGACCGAAGGTCTCCCTCGACGACCCTCCAAAGCATATAATTCCTTTTTTCGGGCATACATTTAACAAAGATACATGGGTTCCTAGTGCCAACAGAAGCTATTTCGATGTTGGTGGTGGGGTCGGCTACATTCCAAGCGAAAGCTGGACCAGCAGCTTCATAGGACATGATGATAATTTTGGTTCGGATTTCTGTGTACCAAGACTGTACGTTCAAGAAGATCAGGCTGATTACGTGGTCGAACTTCTTAATGATGGATGCGAATACAGCGGCATTCACGCAGAATCCATATCCTTGTTATTTCTTTATTCTCTTTTCCCTCTCATGATCAATACCGGCAATGTATGGATGGATCGTCTTTCGTATTGTGCTAATCCAGACAGACAAGAAGTGGTCTTGAGAGCTCTCTATATCAGCAAATCAAAATATCTTGACGTTCTCAAAACTGATACCGATTGGAATTCAAACAAGGAAGACGAAAAGGTTATAAGCATTCTTACCAAAGACATGCCCGAATCATTATGGATGATCGAAATTTCAATACCTCAGCTTTTCCCCGCCAACGAACGAAAACTAGGTGAGATTATTCTGAATGCCGCTATAAATTTTGATTTTGACAAGCCAACTGATTTTAAGATATTTTTCCTTGCCCGCT
>JBAQUG010000073.1:0-3056 GCA_049297395.1 Victivallales bacterium
TTTACTGAATTCGTACTCCAAGTAAAATATGAAGAACTGTTTGTTTCGCGTTTTATTAGATGTAAAGATTCACTGAACGAACATGGTTCAGTGAATATTTACCGCCTGTATCTCCCGTCAAATGCCCGAGTTATTTTCTAGCGGGTCCCTTAATCATTCAATTTCGGAATAGTTGATTTTCAGAGGCCGACTTGATAAATTAGCAACTAGACATACTTTTAACAAAGTAAAACTACTGGAGGCTATTATGAAACAGCTATTTGCCGTAGTATTTCTCCTTGTACTTCCGTTTCTGACAATTTTGTCCGAAGAAAAAAACAATGCGGATGACACTGCCATCAGCCAGAAGGCCCTTGACGTAACAAAAGACAAAACACTGAAGTCTGAAAAAATCATCAGCCTGTATTCTTTTGTCAAAGATCAAATCTCCGAAATCAAGACACAGTATGGCTGAGGTGCTAGAACTGAAATTACAGCTGGCCGTGCGCTGGCTGACAAAAACGGGGATCAGCAATCACGTGCGGAACTGCTAGGCAGAATGCTAGTTTTTGCTGGCGAGAAACCTTACATGCTGTCTCACGGCACCGGAAAAGAGTCATATTTCATGATAATGTTGAAACTTTCCGACAAGGAAATTGAAGAGTTTTCTTCCGTATCAGGCGGTAACCCAAATGTGATCAAGATAGGTGGAACTGCCTTCGTCCCCCTGCAGCTTGAAAAGGATTTAAAGCCAGGCTCGGTGACGAGTCGGTTTTATAATGCTGAATCCGGCTCATGGACGGGTACCGTAGCCTTGAGACTTTTCAAATAGTCCTTTCATCGCGACATCCCTCGGAACATGTGGAATTCCAGAAAATAATATAAGGAGATTCAAATGCTGCGAACTCTCTCGTTTTTTTCATTTGCCGTCCTGTTATTTTTTAATCCGCTAAAATCACATGCTGCAACTGTGTCAGGAAAGGCTGTGGGTTCCGGAAACAATCCTATAGGGAAGATTACGGTTCTTGTCGAACATATGGAGAACAGGAATTCAGATTCACCTGATAACTTTGTTATTCGAAGCGAACTTGATAAGGATGGTAATTTCAGCGTCAGCCTTCCGCCTTCGGAAAAACAGTATGAGATATTTATCACCGATGACAAGGGACACATATACTGCGGCTTTGCCCATGTCGACCCCAATAAGGATAACAACCTTGAAACCATAAATTTTGACAGGAACTGCAAGCTCAGCGGAATCGTAAAGGATAAAAACGGCAAGATACCAAAAGATGCCAAGGTGCTGGCGCAGATGAAAACGCGGGACAAGTGCAGTCATTATGTCAATGTCGCTGAAACCCAGCTGAAAAACGATGGAACCTTTGAGTTTTCAGACTTGAGTTCGGGGAAATACACCTTCCAGATATTTCCCGCTGAATTAGCATTTGAAGAAATTGAAACTGAAGTGAACGAAGATTTCAATTATCTCGAAGTTGTGCTTAGGGGGGGCGCGAAGATATCCGGGAAAATACTGGACGAAAACGGGAAAGCCATAGTAGGGGCGAAAATCCTTTCCGACAAAAAACATATAAATGCTGTCAGCGACAGTGAAGGTGAATTTTCATTAAGCGGGATCAAGCCCGGGGAATGTTCACTTAAGGTCACTGCAAAAGGATATGCGGTTCCGGGGTACGTTCCAGTGAAAGTTGACTGCAGGGAGGCAAAGGCATATCAAAAAGATATTAGTTTGGCCAGGACAGGTTCCCTTCTTGTTGAAATGGAGCCGCAGGAAAAGGAAATTAAAATCCCATTGAAGATTTCACTGGCATTGAATTTATGTAGTGAAAACCATATGGAATGGGGCTCTGCGGATTTACATGCGGATGTCAAGGACGGGAAGGCCATTTTCGAAGATGTGGCGCCCGGAAAATATTCTGTAAGGTTCAGCAGCGAAGATACGGCCCAGCTTCAGGGTGAGGTGGCAATAGAAGGCGGGAAGGAATCAACCCTCAAGTTCATACTTCCCAGGACTTATGATTTATCGGGAAAAGTTGTTGATGAAGGTGGAAGTCCATTGAAGGATGTCAATTTAAACCTCGAGTTTGCTGAAGAAAAAATACCTGGTGCGGGAAGAATCTCCTATTCCCCCGGATACGCGCAAACTCAGGATGACGGGAGTTTTATCGTTAAGAGGTTGAAGGCCGGAAAATACAAAGTTCGCGCCGAAAAGGAGGATCTTGCGAAATCCGCACAGATTGTGAATGTCGGGGCCGAGTCAAAAGAACCTCTTGCAATAACGTTAAAGAAGGGGCTGTCCCTAAGCGGTGCGATTCTTGAGGCTGACGGCAAGCCTGCAGCCAATGTTGAACTGACCCTGACCACCGACTATGAGTCGAGGAAGGAAAATGATTTCACTGATTATACCAGTAAGAACCTGAAGCTTTCAGCCGATGGTAAGTTCAGGGCGGAAGGCCTGCATCCAGGCAAGTACAACATATCAGTCAGAGACACAAGCCTGAGTTATGAAGTTGCATCTGTCCTCAAGATAGACGCCGGTTCCGATGCCACCATTGTCACGCTGGGAAAAACACATCCTGTATCCGGAAAGGTTGTAGATGTTTCGGGAAAGCCTGTATCTGATGCCGAGATTACTGTCAGCGCCAGGAACGACGGGTCCGGTATCTCGTACGGTGGTTATTACAGGAATGATTCCGCTAAAAACAAGACCGGAGTAAACGGTGATTTCAAGCTGAACCTCCGTGAAGGTTTGAAATACAGCCTGCGTTTTTTGCTTCCAGGATATCTTGAAAAATCGGTTGATTTCGATCCTGCATCAGGGAGTGACAATCTTAATGTTGTCCTGGAAAAAGGATGTTCCGTAAGTGGGAAAGTCGTCAGGGGAAAAGACAATTCTCCGGTTGAGGGAGTCATTGTCAGGGAAGGTAGCAATATCGGATATTATCGTCCATCTGAAAGCGAAGACGAAGAAACCGCAGCCAAAAGGAAAACTGACAGGGAAGGGCGCTTCTCTCTTAAAACAGTACCGGCAGGGGCCGTTTCCATTTCAGTTTATTCCG
>JBAQUG010000074.1:0-1913 GCA_049297395.1 Victivallales bacterium
CTCTTGTCAGCAAGAGACGCAAGCTTCTCAGCTATCTCAATGATGAGAATCATGAAAGATATCAGTCGCTCACCGAAGAGTTGAATATCAGAAAAGCCAAATAAGTTGTCAGTGCCATCGCTGACTGATTTACGAAAATAAAGCAGCAGTCTGAGCATGACGCCGAAAAACGTGTGTGGAATTCGGCCGCTATCAGGGACCGGACGTGATCCGGATCCTGATACCGCGATTCCGCCAAGTTACCGGCTTTGACTCGACGACTGCTTTCTGTTTTCTTTTTCAGCTGCCATGGCTCTGTCCAACCAGAACAAATCTCAAACAACAAAACAAACAGAAAGAATCAAGATGAATGAGAAAAAAGTGAATGTTGACATTGGCAACGGCCGTGCCATCGAAATTTCAACCGGAAAACTCGCGAACCTCGCAAATGGAGCCTGTGTGATCAAGCTCGGGGAGACAGTCATCCTCGTAGCAGCGTGCACAGGTCCCGCCAAGGAAGGCGGCGATTTCCTGCCGCTCCAGGTCGACTACCGCGAAAAATACAGCGCTGCAGGACGTTTCCCCGGCGGCTACATCAAGAGGGAAGGCAGACCGAGCGACAAGGAAATCCTCACATGCAGGATGACGGACAGGCCCGTAAGGCCTCTCTTCCCTGAAGGTTTCTTCGACGAAATCCAGATCCAGGCTCTCCTGCTCAGTTCCGACGGTGAAAACGAGTCGGATGTGCTTACAATGCTCGGAGCTTCAACGGCTCTCACCCTTTCAGACATGCCGTTCCTCGGTCCGATCGGCGCACTGCGCGTCGGATATGTGGATGGTAAGTTTGTCGCCAATCCCACACACGCGGAAAGGGCTAAAAGCCAATTGGAGCTTGTCTATGCAGGCGTTGCCGACAAGGTCATAATGATCGAAGGCGATGCGAAGGAATGTTCCGAAGACCTCCTCCGCGATGCAATGAGCTTTGCGAATGAAATCGTCAAGAAGCAGATTGCAGCCCAGAAGGAACTTGCTGCATCCGCCGGCAGAAAGAAGAAGGAGCCGACGCTCCACCTGGTTCCCGCCGAAGTCAAGGATGCAGTCCATAACTTCTGCAAAGGGAAGATCGAAGGAGCATGCCTCATCAACAGCAAAGAGGAAAGATATGCTGCCCTCAATAAGATATTTGAAGGGATTGAGTCTTCCGTAAAGCCTCAGTTCGATGGAAAAGTCGAGGATATCGATGTCAAGCTCAAGATGTGCTTCGACCATCTCACTGAGAAGACTATCAGGACAGCAATCGTCGAAAAAGGCGTACGTCCGGATGGAAGAGGGATGAACGACCTGCGTCAGATCAGCTGCGAAGTCGGCGTGCTCCCCAGAGTACATGGAAGCGGTCTGTTCACACGTGGTGAAACACAGGCCCTCGTGATCGTCACTCTTGGTGCCGGTAGCGACGCACAGGACAGCGATCCTATAACAGGCGGAATAAGCACCAAGCAGTTCTTCCTGCATTACAATTTCCCTAATTTCAGTGTAAACGAAGTCGGCAGGATCTCCGGCCCCGGACGCAGGGAGATCGGACATGGAAATCTTGCTGAGCGTTCTCTCGCGCAGATGATGCCCGAGGATTATCCTTATACGGTAAGGTGCGTTTCCGAGATCATGGCTTCCAACGGTTCAACATCGATGGCAAGCGTATGCGGCGGAACACTCGCCCTGCTGGATGCAGGCGTCCTGCTCAAGGCGCCCGTGGCGGGAATCTCCTGCGGACTCATTTCCGAAGGAGACAAGAACATACTTCTCACCGACATCATCGGTGCGGAAGATCATTACGGCGACATGGACTTCAAGGTCTGTGGAACCAAGACAGGAATAACCGGATTCCAGCTGGATCTCAAGATCCCTGGAATTTCAATCGACCTGCTATACCAGGC
>JBAQUG010000075.1:0-7356 GCA_049297395.1 Victivallales bacterium
CATGACCTATCTGCAGTCGCCCTATCCAGGCAAGGTCAAGGCACTGCTGAACCTGCAAGGACGGACAGGCGGGCTGCCGCGCAAGCCGATCCTGCCGGTGGAAGGCGAGTTGCTGGAACGGATGCGCGCCGCTCTACAGGGCGCGGGGCTGCTTAAAAGGGCATAAGTGTTCGCGCCTCGAATACAACCACCTGTATTTCACAGTTCTATGTCTTAAGCGTATATAAAATCCGAAATCCGAAGCACGAAATCCGAGAGCCCGTCATCCGACAGGACAGACAAGCTCGAAAAAAATAAACTCTTAATTTTCAAAACAATGTTTGAAACATTTGAAATTTAATTAATTTCGAATTTGTTTCGGATTTCGAGTTTGGGTTGCGGGCAGAGCCCGCCTTATCGCTGATATCTGAGGCTCCAGAGCGGAGCGCCTGGACCCCAGCGGAGAAATGCGTAATTCGCAGGAGACGCATAGTTGCCGTTTGTCCCGGCCCACTGGTACTGGATGCGTGGCTGTCCTGCTTCGGCGACATTGTTGCAGGCCACGCCAAACCCTATCACCTGACCTTCCTTCATCCCGGCAGGAGCAAATAGTCCGACAGGCATTGACAGCTCAATTGCATAACCCGAATCAGTTGTCCGCCATGCGGTCTTTATGCTGGAGAGATCGGAGGCTCCAGCCCCGTTGCCGGCAGAGACAATCAAGGGTGAACCTGGAGATTTCGGAGGGAAAAGGCCTATCTGGAAAAGAGATCCGTGAGTCCCAAGTTCAGCCTCCGGCCTGGCGTCAAAATAAAGCTCGAATCCGTCTCCGAACCAGATCGGCGAGCGCTGGAATTCAAGAAGCGGATCGTCGGCGCGCAATGCCAAAAGGAGATTGTCTCCGCTTCTTGCAACCGCAAAAGAGGCCTTCGCGGCGCCGGCGTTGAAACTGCACCATGACACTCCGGTCCAGTCGTCAAACCCGCCATCTACGGCAATATCCTTCGCCACGGTGTCGACACACGGAGCGGCCTCTATCATAACTGCGTCAAGCGCGATTGTCGCACCTTTGGAATCTCTCAGCTCCAGTCCTTGGCGCAGCAATACGGTCTTCCCGGAATCCGCGTTGAAACTCATGTCGAAATGCCCCTCCGCCGATGAAGAGGCGGGGATGGACAGGGCTTTCCATTCCTTGTCGCCGATCCGCCGCCAGGCGCCATCAAAGTTTTTTTCAGAGAGGCTGGAGAATTTTGCGGAGAGGCGGACGGACGTGATGTCATCCACCCGCCGGGGGCCTTCAATCCTTGCGGACAGAAGCGGCGGGCCTGGCTTCACATACGCCAGATCATTGAGTTCGCGGGAGAAGATGGCCACGCCAACGCCGGACTTGCCGTCAAGCCATGACAGGAGCGACGGATCCTGGAGGAAACCTTCTGCCTCCGGAAGCTCCATATTCCATTCAATCTCCGCTGCTGCATCCGGAGCCAGCTCAAGCTTCACAGCAGGAAGGGAACGACGGTTTTCCTTTGCCTTGTTGGGAAGGACGATCTCCTTGCTCGGAACTCCGGCAACCGGCATCTTGTTCGGGAAAAAGACCTCAGCCTGTCCGGAAAACGCCTTGTCGGAGACGTTCGTAATCCTGAGCTTGTGCGGGACAGGTCCTGTCAGCTTCTGCCCACGTGTCAGGGAAAAGTCCAGCTTCGGCATCTGAACAGGGGCCTTAAGCTGGTTCCAGAGCCGCCTGCCCATCTGGAACTGGCCTGCAAATGCAGGATGGATGTCGTCGCCGTTCGGAGGGAAATGCATCGAGAGATACCAGGACACATCGTCAAGAGAACTGACCTTCTCATCGATGGGCCAGAGTGCCAGGGTGCCGTCCAGCACCGGACAGTCCAGCGTTTTGCGCAGGGAAAGGACAGCCTCGCGGCAGGGCAGCAGACATGCGAGGTCGGTAAGGCTCATAGTCGGGGCGACAAGGATTACGTCGGAACCCGCCGTCCTGATCCTAGACACAATCTCCGTAAGTTCCTTCTTGAAGAGCTGCATGTCGCGGCCGCCGCGCCCGTCGTTGGCCCCGTACATGACGAAGACAAGATCGGGTTTCAGGCTCAGGACGTCGGAGTCAAGCCTTTTCAGTCCGCGGTCCGCAGTCTCGCCTCCAATGCCCTTGTTTATGACTTTAATCTTTGCGTCAGGAAAAGACATCTTCAGGAAATTCGCAAAGACACCGTAATATGAGACATCCACCGGAACGGGATAATAGCCGCAGTTCCTGCTGTTGTTCCCGAAGTAGGTGGTAATCGAATCACCCAGTCCGATGATCGTCACAGGTTCGCCCGCCTCAATTTTCGCCTTGAGCTTCGGCAGACGGTCAAGAGTTGCCAGTTCGGACACTGTTGGCTTCCTGGGAGCAGCCTGATCCGCCGCTTGCGCCAGCAGGCAGGAACCTGCTGCAATAAACGCCATCAATACTCCAATCCTGATTTTCCTTCTCATATCACATCCCTCCGTTCCCTTTATTGTTGCTTGAAATTACCTCAACTTATCAAGCTGAGCAAGGAATAATTCCTTGCTCCACAGATTGAGGGATGGCTGCTCGGTAACCCTCACAAATCTTCGGACATCTTCCGCAGTCGCCTTCCAGTCAATCGATTTAATGGCTTTTTCAAGTTCAGCCATGCACCAGTCCATGTCAACATCAATATCCTGCCCTTTCCATGAACCTTGCTGTTTGAGGGCAGAGGCAAGAAGTCTGCAGTTGATTTTAATCCCCTGGCTCGTGTACCACAGGAAATCATACCAGTCCCTTCCCTTGATGTATTCCCTGCAAAGCAGGGCATGGATCTTGCCTGAAAACAAACTCGGCTTGTTCTGCGCTGTAACGGAAGATACAAACGGAAAGTCGAGATATTTTATTTCTGTTTCACTGCCGGATGGCGGGTTGGTGTCAATTTCCAACTTGATACGGATTTTACGAAAAGACCCGTTTTTGCCAGAGTGGTTTACCTGGAGGACTTTTCCGATGGAATCATCCTTGATAAAGGCTTTTTTAACAGCAATGCCCGCCTTGGAACGGTCAGTAATGTCAACGTTATAGCCATACGCCCGGAGTTCTTCCGATAAAGCTTGAAGATGTGGCTGGAGCTTGAAGTTGCGGTTTGGTTCTTTGAGAATAAAGTCAAGGTCCTCTGAAAACCTGTTCAAGCCGTAAAAAATGCGCAGGCATGTTCCACCCTGGAAAATACCATGCTTGAAAAAATCAGTCCTGCTCAATGCCGCAAGGGCGACTTCCTGCGTAATCTCCCTGATGGCATGCTCTTCTTCCAGTTCCGATTTACAGTTATAGGAGTTCAATCTTTCCTGAATAAGCCTGATGCTCATAGTTTCAAGTCCTTTCTCAAGCCTTTGAGGAATCTCCGGACTCGCAGGCTTGTGTAATTTTCAATCAAGGCATCGAGATCATCCGAAGTAATGGATTCAAACTCTTCCGGCTCGATTCGCAGGCTTTCGACAGGGGGCTTTAAACCCGTCCAGTTTTTTTTATTGACATACGCGTAATCTGCCAGTGCCTTTGCAGGAGAAGCTATCAGGAAGATGTTCCCGGCTTCATCCGTTAATCTTTCAACGCCGACATAGAAAATCCTCTGCGGCACACGGCTGTAGCTGAATGCCCCCAATGGAGTATTGAACTCTTTTGATTTGCCTGAAGAGACACTTGTCAGCGTATATACTGCTTCAGGAATCCAGCCATGCCAGGCAAGGGCTGATTCCAGGCTGATATATGATGGGCCGTAGAGATTCTGAGCCAGGGATTGGAGGTTGAGCTTTTTCTTCTGGAACTTCGGGGCAAGGCAGTAAAGACCTCTGCGGACATGGATAATTTCTCCACCAGCAATCGCCCTCTTGACGAGACCGTATCTTTTATCCCCGCTTTCAGGAAACAGGGTAGCCACATCCTGGCTGGTAAAACAGCCATTGGCGGCATTTTCAAAGAATTTTTCGGTCAACTTGTTCATTTTATACCCTTAGATACTGTCATAAAATGACAGTATCAGGCAATTATATGCCTTAAAGGCTTGAATTACAAGCAGTATTATCTTAAATATGGCGGAAGAAACTTCAGTTTCCAGCTTCGCCGTATTTTATCCGCAGCACCGGCGGCTTTTCCATGCTGAATGCGCCGAAGGCCTGCATCTGCGGCGTGGAAAGCCAGACGCCCTTATTCGCATCGGGATGAGAGGCCCATTCCCGCACCAGCGCAGTCAGACCCGGTCCCTGGAATATCCATTTCCCGTCCTTGATCTCGGCGGCAGGCAGGACTTCGGACGCACAACGGGGCTGATAATAGTAGTTCACCGCTTCCGCCGTCCAGTTGCCGTCCACCCTGCCCATGTTGACAGTCTCCAGTTTCTGCGCATAAAGCTGGGGCACGATCAATTCAACCGAGGAAATTTTCCCGGACGGGATTCCGGCAGGCAGTTCCCATTTGAGCAGGATTTTCTTTTGATTATCCACGCCAGATACCAGCAATGTGTTTCCGTTTACACAATGCTTCAAACGTTCATTGGGCAAGGAACAGATCATTACCGCCACTTTCGCAGGAATCTCAGCAAGCTCAGAAGATTTTCCTTCTGGAACTGCCGCCTGCTGTTCCGGCATACTCACGGCTTTCAGCGAATAGACAACTGGACGTGGTTGGTTGGCGGCGTAGATTTCGTCCCGCATGGACTTGAGCTTTGCCTGAACTGATATTTTCTGTTCTGGAGAACCAAACTCCAGCAGCTTCCGGTATAGGCCGGGAATATAACCATTTGCCCCGCCGTCCAAGATCTGTTTCGCCGCCTCCAGATCATCCTGCGGGAGCTTGGGGTTGCCCCGTCTCGCCCCTTGCAGGAAAAATCTGGCCGCCCGCGGATCCCGCACCGCCATCGACTCAAACCCCGTCAGCTGCGCATCTAAGGAAAACACCTGCACAGCCTGTAGGAATTCCATTGAATTCTCCAATGTGTTCAGACTGATTCCAGCTGCCAGTTCTCCATCCGTAAATGCGCCCAGTGCTGTTCCATCCGCACAGAGGCTATACCTGCCTTTTGCAAGTCCGCCGACACAAAGAATACGCGGTGCGGCGGTCTGATACCAGCTGTAGAGTTCGGGAACAGCCTCCACCCCGGGGGAAATGACCAGGGGCAGTGCTGCCGACTGCGCCTCGAACTCCCCGCCCGCAGGAGTCATCGCCGACTTCCGCAGCGTAAAGCCCTGCGTTTCGCCAGCGGCGGCCTGCACACCTACAGCCAGCCTGGCATTCTGTCCCCAGACGCCCTGCGCCTTTAATATTTCGCCGGCGATGAGATAGTGTCCCGCAAGCATTGGATGCACACGGTCGGTATTCAGGAAAGTGAATTCCGGGTTGGTTTTCCTCAAGCGGGCGCTCCATTCGTACATGGCCTTGTGCTGGTCGACAAAGCCCCATCCGTTTTCCGCTGCGCAGATCCTGCCCTGCTCCGCCAGCAGTGCAAGCCCGGCATCGCATCCGGTGAGCGGAGGCGTAAACTTGGGGCCGACCACATATTCATCGTAAAGGGTCGGACTCATCATGACAATTTCACGGGCTCCTGACTGCTTGACACGAGCGGCCAGTTTGCGGAGGTTGCCCGCATACGCCTGCACCGCTCCGTCCGTGGCGGCGGCACTGGGTTTGCCCGGGCCAAAGCGATCCCGTCCGACATCATTCATGCCCAGCATGACATAGATGACTGAAGGCTTATGCACTAGGACATCCTCATCCAGGCGTCCAAGCACACCATTCAGGGAGTCTCCTGAAATTCCGCAGTTAACCATGGATATGCGGCGTTCCGGGAAGTTCAAATGGTAGAAGTCGCGCAGGACGTTTATATATCCTCCCGTATGGGTGATGCTGTCCCCGACAAAGCAGACCGTATCCCCGTCCTGGAACGGGGTACAGGATTTATCCTCACCGCTGCATGTGGGGTTCAATATCAATCCTCCGCTGATCCAGAGCAGCGCAACGGCGGCCCCTTGGAATAATTGTTCTCGCATTATTGCTTCTCCTTTGAAATAAAGAGTTCATACTTCCTTTTTACTACCTAGGAGTCGTTCATAAATAACTTTTACACGACTCCTTACCATGGCGAATACTTGTACATATCGTCAACAGGGAGCCAGTTATCATTATAGAAAGCCACGTCATCCCTGTAATAATTCTCGTAACCCGCATTCTCTTCTGGCATCTTGTCAACTTCCTGCGGTTCAGCATGGAATTCAAGATCATCTCCGCCCTTGATCCTGCTGAAAAAGCCATGCCCGCCGCAGCCTGCCTGTGTTTTAAAAACAATCTCATTCATCCCCCGATGCAATTTCACCTTTGCTGAAAACGCCCCCGGATGTGGCGGATAAACAGGGTTCTTAATGGTTAAAACATCTTCACTGTTCACAGTCAGCCCTATCCAGTAATCAGCGCCGAAATAAATTTCAATCATCTGATTCCTGGGACTGGACACCCAGACCCTGGAAGTCGCCATGTCAAGATTTTGGAAACGACCGAAATCATCGCCGATATTTACAAAGCTGAGATGATCCGGCCTTATTATTTTCCATTCTGCCTGAGGCCCTCCGGGAAATCCCGGGAACGGCTGTTTCTCATCAAAAGGTTTAGAGCTCTTTGATTCAAGCGGCGATGAGGCGTACCAGAAAGGGATGTCCCGGTACATGACAGGATTCCCGAAAGTGAAAAGCCTTTCGACAATCCTGTCCGCAGGTTCCGCGCCCATATTTGCGAGAATCGCAGAATACAGGTAGGTCAGATGATTTTCCGTATTCCTTAAATCAATACGGAGCTTCAGGTCATAGGCGCTCAAATCATTTCCTATACCGCTTATGACATACTCATTACCGCCTCTCTCAACAACTGCAATAGAGCCTTCGGCAAGGATTTTCATTCCCTTGTCTTCAGATGCCGGCTTAAAGACAAAAAACGGATATTCAACCCGGAAATGACATATTTCAGGACCTATCCCGTCCAGGCGCGGATCCGTATTCTGGATATTGATATTGGTTTTATTCTCCTGGGAAACGGCAAGCCCGAGATTTTGCACAGGTGATTTATTCTTCTCCCCGCACAGCACGAGATATCTGTTGTTTTTTCCGCCGCCGGACGGGAAGCTGTCGATGCACATTACAAGACTGTCATCCACCACCTTCCCGTCCTGGATTGTCTCATATTTCATTCCAGCCTTCTCCGCCAGGCTGCGCGCCTTCAAGTCGCCCGCATATATCTTCAAAGTCCTGCGCCGTTCAGCAGGCGTGTCGCAGTACTTCAATATCCTGGAGAGCATATTGTCGGCGCGTGGCGATTCCTCG
>JBAQUG010000076.1:0-12070 GCA_049297395.1 Victivallales bacterium
TATGATCTCCGATACGCACGAGATCATCGGGAAAAGTATCTTGAGCCTGCCGTTCGCACCGGCACGCAGGATGGCCCTGAGCTGGGTTTTCATAAGATCCTTGTTGGCAAGCAGGACGCGTATTCCACGCCAGCCGAGGACGGGATTGTCCTCCTTTGAAAAGTTCAGGTAGGGAAGCGGCTTGTCGGCGCCTATGTCCAGGACTCGTATCGTAACCTCATCGCCTTTGACTTCCTTGAATATCTTGGAATAAACCTGGTACTGCGCGTCTTCGGCAGGCATGTATTCCCTTATCATGAAAAGGAATTCAGTCCTGTAGAGTCCGATTCCCCTGGCCCCATATCTTTTCAGGAAGGATGTCTCGCTGATCAGAGAGATGTTCCCACGCAGGAAAAGCTCCTTCCCGTCGGCCATAACCGAGGGCTCGTCGGAGTAGTCTGATTCGGACTCCCTGGTGGAAAGGAGGATGAGATCCTTGAAATGGCTCTTCACATTTTCAGCAGGCCTGATGTAGACATTCTCGGCATGGCAGTCGAGGATCACCTCGTCATTCTCCCTCACGTTGGCAAGTGCGTCCTTCGCGCCCAGTATGGCGGGGATGTTCAGTGCTTTTGCGAGGATCGCGACATGTGCGGTCGCACCGCCCTTCTCGCAGACAATACCGGCAATCCTGTCTATCGGCATCCTGAAAAGATCGGAGGGGAGCAGTTCGTTTGTGAAGACGATCTGGCGTTCCTCCGCAACAAGCTCGTCCGTCCTGGTCTCACCGCTCCTGATGGATATGAGTATCTTGACAATCCGGAGGAGGACATCCTTGAGGTCCATCGCCTTTTCCCTGAAAATCTGCTCCTGCAGGCGGCTGAATCTGTGCTGGTAGTCATCATTGACGATCTTTATGCTCGATTCGACGGTGTATCCGTCGTTGATCTTCAGCCTTATGGCATCAAGGAGCGTCTTGTCATCCAGGAAAAGGATATGCACATCGAAGATGGAAGCGTCCGCCTCGGATATGAGGGCAAGAGCCTTCCTGCCAAGTTCGGCAGTTTCCTTTTTTGCCGTTTTCAGTGAATGTTCGAAAAGAAGGAGCTCCTTTGCAGGCGAATGATTCTTCTCGATCCTGATATCCGCGAAATAATCATGTTTTGTGTATGTGGCGGCAGCCCCGATCGCAATACCGCTGTTTGCGGAGACTCCCCGTATGACGACCTGTTTCATCCGCTTCGGTCCCTCTTCCCTGACAGTATCGGAATCGGCAAGGACCTTGAGCATCTTGGAGCTTATGATCAGGTTTGCGATCTGGGTGCAGACAGACCTGACAACATCAGTTATCGAAGGCGTGAACGGCTCCTCTTTGATCTTCTGCAGGTTCAGCACGCCGACGCATCTCCCGCTCACAGTCAGGGGGATCGCGAGAAAGGACTTGAATTTCTCTTCGCCAGACCCCTTGACGAGCCTGAACTTGGGATGGGTTTCAGCGTTCGCCACATTTATTATCTCGCCCGACTTGAAGGCCGTCCCGGTTATTCCTTCGCCGGGCTTCAGCTTAACCTTGCCTATCAAATCGGCGTTCAAGCCGCATGTCGCCGTAAGCACGAGATGATCCTTGTCGTCATCGTATACATAGATTGAACAGACATCTGAATCAAGATTTCTGGAGAGCACTTTGACTATTTCTTCCAGAACCGCCGCCTGGTCATCGTTTTCAGCGATAATTTTGGATATTTTCCTGAGTATCGTTAGAACTTTGGACAACATATTATACCTTTAGTGGATCTCTGATGGAAATGTTTGAAATCAATCCGGTTATTATACTGACATTTCATTCAATTTCAATTGCCGTGACAGATAAAACCATAATCGGGAATACTAAATGCAGAAAAATGGGATCATACATTTCCTGACGAACAGCTTCTCCTGTTTCGACATTGACTCAGGACAGGCAAACGAGCTGGATCTCGGCTGCGGAAAGGGCGGATTCACATGCTCTCTCGCGTCGAAATACCCTGGCCGTAAAATATTCGCGGCGGATGTAATGCTGGGGAGGTTGAGGAAACTTGAGAAGCGCGCCTCAAGGGAAGGCCTAGCCAATATCGAACTTTTCAGGGTTGAAGCCTGGAACCTTGTCGGACATGTCCTGCCCGATGGATCGTTTGACCGGATCCACATATTATGTCCGGATCCGTGGCCCAAGGACAAGCACCGAGGGAACCGCCTGCTCAGCTCTGAATTCATCGGCAGGCTCCTACGGGTCCTGAAAAAGAACGGAGTCCTGCATTTCGCCACGGACGACAAGTACTACTACAGCTCCGTCACGGGGCTTTTTTCCAGAAACGCATACTATGCCAGGGATGATTCAAGAATCTCGGATATAATGGGTTTGAAGTCCGACTTCGAGTCGAAATGGGAGGCTGAAGGCACCAGCGTGGAACACTCGGCATGGGTAAGGAAGTAGAATTCCAAATTCAACGAGGACAGGACAATTACTTCAATTCCTCCCTGAGTTTCTTTTCGACAATCGAGTCCAGGAGAGCTCTGGCGGGCTGCCATCTGTCCTCGTAGAAGACATAACCGTTTGCAGGATAAATCTGATTTTCGGCCTCCTTTTTCGCGGCGCTGCTTATCGCATCAACTTCGCCTTTCCTGATCTTTTCGAATTTCTCCTTCTCAGCCTTCATGTATATGTTCACGGAGTCCGAAGCCGTATACCATTTGCCGCCGACCTCCCTGAAATTATTTTTCCTCATATATTCGGCCTTGTCGAATTTCACGGGCGTTTCATCGCGGATCTTCTTCTCCCTGTTCTTGATCTCCTGCTGGTAGTTCTCCTTCGTCTTCTTCAGGGTTTGCTCCACAAGCTCCCTCGATGTACAGCAGGTGCCTTCGACTGCGAAGGAATACCCGTACTTCCTGTAGAAGTCAGGTTTCTCGGACGCCTCGATTTCGGTCCTGTATTTCTCCTTGTTCTTCTTGAACTCATCCAGGAGCTGTTCCGACATCTTCTGGACCTTTGCCTCGCATTCAGCCTCGTTGAACTTCCATCTCTGGGCCGTCGGAATATCTGATGCGAGGATCTGGCGGTCGCCTATCACGATCTTGTTGCCCGCCTTTCCATTGAAAACACCTTTCACCGGAAGACCGGCTGCATCCTGCAGCTCCACCACGTCGCCCTTCTTATATCCACCATGTTTCTTGCCAATCTCAGAGACCTGGCTGTATAGGTTCTTGCCGGAATATTTCTCCTCGACTTTCTTCTGGAGGTATGTCTTGTATTCCGCTTCAACTGTCTTAATTGGTGCGGAGGGTTCCTTGACGGGCATTTCCAGCTTCAATTCGGACGCGATCCGTTCAAGCTCCTTCTGTTCGTTGAAGTTCCTGTCTATCCTGCCGATTTCACGCTCGATGACCGACTTGATCTCGTTGTTCATCTTCTTGATGCCCTCGTCGACAGTCGGGGAGGAGGTGGAATCGGATTTCAGTTTGAGGTTGCCGCATATGAGCTTGCGCGTCTCCATCTCATTGAATTGCGGCAGTGCGGAAATCTTCTGTCCTGAAATTTTCTTTGAAGCCCCATCGACAAGCTTCTTCAGCTCCTCAGCCCCCAGCGATGGGGCTTTGACATCTTTCGGGACTCCAAGCTTGCTGGCGGTGGTCTCAATAAGGAACCTGCGGATTTCCCCTGCCCTGGCAGACTTCCTGTACATGGAGATTCCCGAAATCCCGAGAATGATCAGAACGACAACGGCAAAGAAAGCGGCATATACAGCTGTCCTGCCTTTAAAATTTATATTCCTCACCCTGGTGGGGACAAGCGGGGGCAGCCTCCTCTTGGATTCAACGCATAGGCCTTCATAATGCTGCAGCATGTCCATCTTGAGAGTTGCGAAGTCATGATACCTCTTGACCGGCTTCCTGGCGATCATCCTGTCTATTATCGCGACGATCTTCGGATTGCAGTGCTTGAGGAACGAGGACACGCTGAGAACTCTCAGCGAAGTAAGGTGCTTCGTCACAAGATCATTCACTTCAGCCAGCGAATAGTAGGTCCTGCCCGCGAGCATGTAGAAAAGCACCATTCCAAGGCTGTATATTTCACTGTATTCGCCCTCAGGAGCGCCGACTATGCGTTCAGGCGGGATGTAGAACGGTGAGCCGTTCAGCTCATCGCCCGCGTTTTCATGCGCGGCGGCATCCTGGAGCGGCATGCAAAGCCCGTAGTCGAAAAGCTTGACGGTCCCGGTCTTGTCTATGATGATGTTTTCCGGCTTCATGTCCCTGAAGAGAAATCCTGCCTGGATGATGTGCATTTCCGCTTCAATGATCTGAAGAGCTATTTCGACGGCCTCCTTTTCCGGAATCTGCTTTCTCGACTCGACAAGCATGTCGAGCCTGTCGCCGTGCACGAATTCAGTCACGATGAAATATTCATCTCCATCAAGGCCGTAATCGGTGATCTCGACGACGTTCTTGTGTTTTCCTATGGTGCTGCCGGTCTTGCCATCATGGAGGATTGTCTTGATGAGGTCATTGTTGGTTTTCTCTTTCCTGGGCAGGACCTTTACGGCGTAATCCCTGTCATCCTTCTCTGAAACCGCCTTGTATACGCTTCCCATCCCGCCGCCGCCGAGAGGCGAGTAGAGCCAGTAATCCCTTATACGCAGAGGGAGTATGACCTGGGCGGAACACTTGGCGCATGCCGTGACCTCCAATGGAGAGCCGGAAGACAGCGGGATATCCGCTGAACAGGATGGACACTTTATAAAACCGTCCTTCAGATTCTGAATTTTGGGAGGAATTTCTGCCATATTGCCGTGAAGGAACAAATATCCTTTTTCCTTTTAATCTAACACTTGAACACTGGAATTAAAACCCCGGAATCATAATTTCGGTTTTACAGGATAATCTCCGGAGAAGCATGCATGGCAATAATCCGCAGGTTTTTTCTTCCTGACGCAGGAGAGCATTCCTTCAAGCGAAAGATAGGCCAGGCTGTCGGCATCAATGATCTTCGCAATCTCCTCAACCGTTGAACTATGCGCTATGAGCTCATCCGCGCTGGGGAAATCAATCCCGAAATAGCAGGGCTGTATGTGGGGAGGACAGCTTATCCTCATATGGACCTCACTGGCGCCGTTCTCGCGCAGGGTCCTGACGCGCTCCTTGCTCGTATTGCCCCTGACAATGCTGTCCTCGACAAGGCAGACGCTCTTGCCCTCGATGGCCTCGCGGATTGGGTTGAGCTTCATGTTCACGGCGGTCTTCCGGTCTTCGGGGGACGGCTTGATGAACGTCCTGCCGACATAATGGTTCCTCATGATTCCAAGATCGAACGGGATTCCCGACGCCTCCGAATATCCCAATGCCGCATACATTCCGCTGTCCGGCACCGGCACTATGACATCGGCTTTTACAGGACATTCCTTTGCGAGCTGGCGTCCGAAATTCTTCCGGACCTCGTATACGCTTTCAGTGAAGACACGACTGTCGGGACGGGAAAAATAGACAAGTTCAAAGATGCAGTGCGCGCGTTTTTTTGAAAACGCAAAGAACTTGCTGCTGACATTCCCGTCGGCTGAAACATGCACCATTTCACCAGGTTCTATATCGCGGACATATTGGGCGCCGACTATGTCGAGGGCTGATGTTTCGGAAGCGAATATCACGGCGTCGTCAAGCTTGCCCATGCAGAGGGGCCTGAAACCAAAGGGATCCCTTGCTGCGACCATTCCATCCTCGCACAATCCAAGTATTGAAAAAGCTCCTTCGACATTCTTCAGTGCGTATTCAAGCGCGTCCCAGGGAAGATCGCCAGCCTTGTGATGGTGGGCGGCGATATGCAGTATTATCTCCGTGTCCAGATCGCCCTGGAAAAGGGAGCCGCCCCTCTTGAGATGGCTGCGCCAGTGCGCGGCATCGGAAAGCGTGCCGTTATGCGCCAGACCAAGGCGCCACTTATCGAATTCAACGACGAACGGCTGGGCGTTTGCGATATTCGAACCACCGCTGGTGCTGTAACGGACATGGCCTATCGCCATCTGCTGGGGCTGCCTCCACCATTCGCGTGGAAGACGGTCGAAGACGTCTGCAACCAGGCCCATCCCTTTCTGAAGTTCGCATTTTCCCTGCCTGAGCACCATGATCCCGGCGCTTTCCTGGCCGCGGTGCTGGAGGGCGAAAAGCCCCAGCCTGGTCAAGGCCGCGGCATTAGGGTGGTTTGCCACACCAAATATTCCACAAGCTTCCTTAAGCATAAATAAAATTCCTAACGTTATTTTTTTAACACAAGGGGAATGACATATCGAAGAAACCGACGGGTTAATCTATTTATGCTCCATGAAAATGCAACTGAGGAAAACAGGTTTAAGCATTTTTATTTTTTCGAAAGCATCTCCCTGACGGCCTGCAGCAACTGGTTGTAATGATAGGGCTTCTGGAGAAGGCGCAGACCTCTCTCCTCTATCGACCGCCTTCCGAGCCTTTCATCGGAATATCCGCTGGCCATCAGTATCTTCAGGACGCAGCATCGGGGTCACACCTGGGGTGTTAAAAACTTGACTTCTTCTTTCAAAATAAATCCCCGAAATAAATCAGATATTTATTTGACAAGCTCTTTATGCAGAGTAGATTACGATAGCTTTATAATGCTAATATAATCAATCAAAGCGGAGGTGGGCGATGAAAAAGCTGAGGATGTTGGTGAGAGCGATTGTCGGGGTCGGGCCGATTCTTCCTGGTTCAGTCAGCCGCCAGTTCAATGTCTGCGGAATGCCGGGCTGCCGTTGCAAGGACAAAAAGGAGCCGAGGAAGCATGGCCCGTATTTCCAGCTCAGCTACGGGGCGAAAGGCAGAAGCTCCAGCATGCTTGTGAAGGAGGCGGATGCCGGCATGGTCGGAATGATGACGGGAAATTACAGGAGGATTCGCGACCTCACCGTCGAAACAGGGTTTGAAATGGTCGCGTTGTGCAGGGAGAAGGGCGTTGACGAGGCGGCGAGAATCTACAGCGATATCCTGGAGCGGGAGAAGTCGCGTTCAATCGGAAGGAAATCGGAGCCGCAGGCTCAAAAAGAGTCTGGCGACGAGAGGGAGAGGAAGTTGGCGCGCAGTTCCATGATCGAGAAGAAAAGAGTCGAGGCAAGGGATCTTCGTGCAAGCCGTGCCAAATGGAGGAAGGAGGCGTTATCTCTAAGGGAAAAGCTGGCGGCGCTTGAAGGCCGTCTCAAATCAGCCGGAAACGAGAAGTTCCTGCTCGAGGGGGAACTCAAAAAAGAACGCCGTTGAGCCATTAGCCGTAGTCAGCGCCGCCCCTTGCGGATTCCATTATTCCCTGGATACGATCATCCTCTCGATCCGGCTTGTCGTGTTCGGGCTGCTGTCGCTCAGGGGAGCCGGCAGGGCTCTGGACTTGCTCTCCGCATGGTTCGACGGCGGTGTCCCGTGCCATGTGGTCGTCCAAAACTGGATAATGCGTCTCGGCATTTACAGGCTGCGCAAGCTGAAGAAGGAAATCATGGACTACATCGAGGAGGAAACCGCAGGCATCGGGGATAAGCAAATCTTACTTGGCTCCTCAGACATAATTGAATCGGTTTTCGGAAGGTATAAGGAGTTTTCCGGTAAAACCCCCATGAAGGAGGTGGGGTGAGCAGTGCTGACAATACCCGTGTTCACGGGTAAATTAGATGCGTCGGCAGTCAGAAATGTCCGTACGCCATAGGCGCACTAGTCTCGGACGGGGTACATCTCGCCCGCTCTTACAGGAAATATCCATGCGGGCTGAATTTGCTGTAAGAGACCTTTTTATCACGACAATTAATAGCTACATCCTGTCAATAAATCAGTTGCGACTTTTAAAAAGGGTCAGACCCCTTTGCTCTTCACAAGTTTCATTGGCGGAGGCGCATGCTTGACTCCAAGAAGAGCGTCAATGGACAAATCTTCGTCAATGTCCGGCCAATGAATACCATATCCCGAAGGGGAAATTACAAAATTATGCCGCTGGGCGAGAGAGGCCTTGGAAAGTCTTAGAGAAATCTTGGTTACTTATTTCACGCCTGTCTCTCGGAGACAGGTTATAAGAAAACGCCTCATCTATTTCAAAGCTGTCAACATCAATCCAGAACTTGCATTCACATTCGCCTTTAACGCAATGTATATGGATCGGCTCATTGCTCTCGTTTGCATAGAAATATAAACGCCACCCCATAATCATCAATATTGTCGGCATCCATTCACTCCCATGTTAATGCATTAATCTAACGTAGCACAAGAAAATGCATTAGCAAATTCAAGGTTTTTCAGGCAGTTTCTGCACAACACCGCATGCGGGGCATTACCACGTTTCCCGTTGCTTTCGCAACGGGATCAGACCCTTTTGCTAGAAGCCGTTCCTGACTGTGGAAGTTGATAGTGTAGGGTTTGACCCCGTTCCTGATACACTAATATTCCGATTGTAATCGTTTATTATTATGTTATTATATGAATACAATCGTATAATATCTGATAAATGAGGGCTAAGATGATTGAAAGAATCCTATATAAAAAGATAAAGACTCGCCTTTTCAAAGGCAAGGCGATAATTGTCCTGGGGCCAAGACGGGTTGGAAAAACCACTCTTCTGAAAAAAATCGAAACGGACATCGAGGAGAAAACTCTTTTCCTCGACGGGGATGAGCCGGATGTAAGAAAAAAACTTTCTGATGTAACTTCATCAGAACTTAAAAAACTTGTCGGTGGAAACAAGGTGCTGATGATAGACGAAGCGCAACGTGTTAAGAACATAGGGGTAACGCTGAAGCTTATTACAGATAAAATACCTGAAGTCCAGGTGATCGCTACCGGCTCCTCGTCATTCGAGCTTGCAAACCAGATCAAGGAACCTCTGACAGGAAGAAAATACGAGTATCATCTATTCCCGTTCTCAGAGGGTGAGCTTGTTGAGCATAATGGCGAAACGGAGGAGCGACGCCTCCTTGAATCGAGGTTGATCTATGGCATGTATCCGGAAGTGGTACTGCCCGGCGGAGGAGAGAGGGAGACCTTGAAGGAGTTTTCCGGAAGCTATCTGTACAAGGACGTATTCGCCTTCAATGAGATCCGAAAACCAGAAATGATCCAGAAACTCGTAGAGGCTCTTGCGCTGCAGATTGGCTCCGAAGTTTCAATCAATGAACTTGCTCAGATTGCTGGAGCCGATCCCCTGACCGTCGAGCGTTATTTAAACCTCCTTGAAAATGCATTTGTGGTCTTCAGACTCAGAGCTTTCAGCAGAAATGTCAGGAATGAGTTGAAGAAGAGCAGGAAATTCTATTTCTATGACAACGGGATAAGAAATGCAATCATTTCAAATTTCAATTCCCTGTCGCTCAGAACCGATACGGGCGCATTATGGGAGAATTTCATTATTTCAGAACGGATGAAATATCTTAACTATCATGATATTTATGCTAATTGTTATTTCTGGCGGACAACTCAGCAGCAGGAAATCGACTATATTGAGGAAAGAGACGGCAAGCTGCATGCATTCGAATTCAAGTGGAATCCAAACAGGAAAGTCAGGTTCCCGAAAACATTTTCAGATGCCTATCCTGGTTCTGAGATGAAAACAATAAACCGTGAAGATATTATCGATTGGTTGAAGAGATAGAACATTATAGACCCGCCTGTGCCTTCTTTCCCAAATGTAGAGTTGTCCGTCTCGGACAAGGATAGCTTGTTGCCATTACATGGAATATTTATGCGGACTAAACTTGCGCTAAGAGCCATTTTTGAACAAGAGTTAAATTTACAGTTATGGCGGAAATCTGTTTGCCAAGAGGATTTGACAATGTAAAGTACTGGCATGATCGTAAAATGCGTGAAAATCGGGAGGATTAATAGGCCATCTCAGAGGGATGACTTGAAGTACTGGCTTGGAAAAACGCCGGATGAACGAATTGGAGCAGTAGAAATTCTCAGAAAGCAGTATCATGGAAATACACAAGGACTTCATAGAATTTATAGAGTTGTTCAACTCTCACGGAGTTGAATATGTTATTGTAGGTGGTTATGCGCTCGCTTTTCTTGGAGCCCCGAGATATACCGGCGATTTAGATTTATTCGTAAGTCCGGACCGCGGAAATGCGTCAAAAATCCTTTCCGCCCTTAAAAGTTTTGGGTTTGGCTCCTTAAAATTAAGTGAATCCGACTTCTCTGAGCCTGGACAAGTAATACAGCTTGGCGTTCCACCTGTAAGAATTGATATTATTACTTCCATTACAGGCGTTGAATGGAGCGAAGTTGAAAAAAACAAGGTTGAGAGTGTCCTTGGCGGAGAAACGGTTTACTTTATTTCCAAAAATGATTTTATAAAAAATAAAAAAGCGGTTTCAAGGCACAAGGATCTTGCTGACATTGAGGCCTTGGGTAGAAAAGTAATATAGGTAAATATTCACTGAACATCCTTCAGTGAATATTTACTATTTCCTCGCCTTCTCGGTCTTCTCGTAGACTTCCTTGTAGGCCTTCCGAAGCGCGTCATACTTGACAAATTTAATGTACCACGGGCATCCGCCTCTGTCTTCTTGCCCAAATGTAGGGTTGTCCGTCTCGGACAAGAGGAATTATAATCTTTGCCGGAGCCCCATCCGACGGGGCGGACGGCGAACACAATTCCTGCTCTTATCAGGAATATTTTGCGGTCTGAATTTGCTGCAAGAGGCCTTTTTATCACGTCGCCTAGCAGCTAATGCATGTCATTTGTTATCTTCATCGGCTCCTGTGATTTCCAGGAATTCATCTATGAGCGCTACATCTGCCAAGTCTATTGGACGTCCAACCTCTAGCTTCATCCTCCTGATTTCACTTAAATCGGCAACCTGGAGATTGAAATCACCAAACTTTATCTTCTGGGAGGATCTTAACAGTTCAGTGAAAATTTTGGGCTCTTCAAGAAATACATCAATGAGCTGGGGGCCATTGGGAATTGAAAAAGAAAGGCATTGCCCGTATAACAATTCAGGCTTCATGACAAGAGGAAGAAAATCCTCATTGTCAAGTTTTAATCCTGCTTTCTCCAAGCCGTGGATTAACCGTCTGATATTATCTTCTTTTGCAGATGTCTCTATATCCACATCTATTGTTGTCCTCGGGATTCCATAGAGGGTTAGGGCGGAACCTCCGATTATGACAAAGTCAACTTCAATTTCCGAGAGGGACTTTAAGAAGCTTTGCCAGTCTGTTTTTTCTCTTGATTTTTTCCGCATTTTTCATCTTCAGGTAAATTTTCTGTTTTTCGGGCGAGAGATTTGAAAACATTTCAGTTCCGGCATCAAGACACCACAGGAGCCTGTCCAGAGGATCAAGCTTCCTGAATTTGAGTATCTGATTCTTTCTTGTTTCAGCCGGAGACATGGATTCCCTCTTTCTTATAGTAAACTATACATCTGCTTCAGCGGGAAATAAATCAGGCAAGAAAAGAAACGCTCCCAATTCATGAATCAGCCGTTAATCTAGCACGGACATCCTGCCTGTGTCTTCTTGTCCCAATGTAGGGTCCGTCTCGGACAAGAGGGATTATAATCTTTGCCGGGACGGCGAACGCTACATCTAAGGCATGCTTTTTCAAGCGCCACATCACGCATCTCGCTCATTATCTAAATCTTGCAACTGCCCTGCCTGGTCCGCCCCCACTACCCAGTTAAATTTCGTCCGACGCCTGACCGAATCATTTAGAAACCGCGTTTTCTCCGAGCAGGCCTGGAGTCTCCCAGGAAATATCCAGATCAGGTTCAGTTCAGCATAAGACGAAAGCTATAGAATATGTTCAAGCCCGACGTGCCGTAAATACATATCAATTAAATCCAACCTTGCCGGAAGAAATCCTCGTCCACAGGCATTTTTTGATTACCCCCCAGCAATCCACCCATCCAGTAATCCAATCATCCATTCTTTATCACTGTTGCTGTTCCAGCAACAAAGAATCAGATTTTCTTCGCACTAATTCTCCCTGAAGTTTGCTCCTGATTATTTTTTTAATTATTTTCTTTTTCGCGGCGATTTTTATTTGACAAAATATGATATGTATATATACTAA
>JBAQUG010000077.1:0-3538 GCA_049297395.1 Victivallales bacterium
TACTCACCTAAAAATTAATAGTTACTTAATTTCTCGGTGGAGCGTGTGCTTCCGCTCGAATTTACAGAACTTCTTCTTCTCAAGCCTTCCGGGAGTGTTCCTCTTTTCCTTCATGGTCGAGTAGTTGCGGTTCTTGCACTCCGTGCATGCCAGTGTTATTATTTCACGCGCCATTGATTCACCTGCTTCTTTACGTAAGCGACCCGAACAGCCCATTGGACTGATCGGGATCGCGTTATCAACTAAATATATTTAATAGGTTATTCTATGATTTCGGTTACACGTCCTGATGCAACTGTGCGTCCGCCTTCACGTATTGCGAAACGGAGAGTCTTCTCCATCGCGATAGGGCAGATAAGCTCGACCGTCACCTGCGTGTTGTCTCCGGGCATTATCATCTCTGTGCCAGGGTTCAGCGTGATTGTTCCGGTCACGTCCGTGGTACGGAAATAGAACTGCGGACGATAGTTTGCGAAAAACGGAGTATGACGTCCGCCTTCCTCCTTGCTCAGAACATAGATCTCAGCCTTGAACTTCTTGTGGGGAGTGATTGAACCGGGCTTTGCAAGCACCTGTCCTCTCTGCACATCCTCTTTCTTCGTGCTGCGGAGGAGGCATCCGACGTTGTCGCCAGCCTGTCCACCTTCCTTGAGCTCCTTGCGGAACATCTCGGTGCCGGTGACCGTGGTCTTGACGGTCGGCATGATTCCAACGATTTCGATTTCATCGCCTGTCTTGACACGGCCGCGTTCGATACGTCCGGTTACAACTGTTCCACGGCCTTCAATCGAGAACACGTCTTCAACTGAAAGAAGGAACGGCAGGTCGATTTCACGGACGGGTTCGGGAATGTATGAGTCGATGGCTTCCATGAGATCCCCTATGCATTTCGCATCGGCGTGATCCGGGCTGGGAGCGTTGATGGCCTTGATGGCTGAACCACGGATGATCGGGGTCGTGTCGCCGTTGAAGCCGTATTTAGTAAGGAGATCCCTGACTTCCATTTCAACAAGGCCGAGGAGTTCCTCGTCTTCCACGAGATCAACCTTGTTAAGGAATACTACTATTGTAGGAACACCCACCTGGCGGGCCAGGAGGATATGCTCGCGTGTCTGGGGCATCGGGCCGTCGACAGCGCTTACAACAAGAATTGCACCGTCCATCTGTGCGGCGCCGGTGATCATGTTCTTCACGTAGTCGGCATGTCCGGGGCAGTCAACATGCGCGTAGTGGCGCTTTGCGCTCTGGTACTCGACGTGGGATGTCGCGATCGTCAGAATCTTGGTAGGATCGCGGCGACCCTGCTTCTCTGATGCTTTCGCAACCTGGTCGTAAGGCACGAAAGTTGACAGACCCTTTGAGGACTGAACTTTTGTGATTGCCGCTGTAAGAGTCGTCTTGCCATGGTCGACATGTCCGATGGTTCCTACGTTCACATGCGGTTTCGTTCTTGCAAATACTTCTTTAGCCATCCTAAGCCTCCCGGTTTTTATTACCTTGAATAATTATTTTTAAATCCAACCTGCCTTCTCTTCGCAAATTCCAGTCCGCTGCCTTTTTATGGAGCCAACAACCGGGATCGAACCGGTGACCTCGTCCTTACCAAGGACGTGCTCTACCAACTGAGCTATGTTGGCACCGGTCTGTAATACGCGTTTAACGCGAAAAACAAAGCGGACACAAAAAATACGTCGGTTTCGTCGTATTGCAACCCGGTCTGATGGAAAAATTGAAAAAAAATGAAAAATTTTTAATAAGGGTTTTCCAGGACCGGCTTTTCCTGAATGAACAGGAAGAGAATTCTCATGCTCGAAAACTGATATATGGTGCTCGGGGTGGGACTTGAACCCACACGGATTGCTCCACATGCCCCTCAAACATGCGTGTCTGCCATTTCACCACCCGAGCATTGTTATCATCTGGCAAAATTGGACGGATAATTTAGTATCCATTCGAAGTATTGCAAACAAGTTTTAAAAATATTTTCCGCAATATTACCGCGCAGCAATTCAGCGCCCTCTAAATAGAGCCCGCTCGAAAAGGTAATTCCATATCGTCCGGCGAGTTCCGACAATGAATTATTTCTTCTGCAGTGCTTGGAAGACAGATATATGGCGATTTCCACGGCTAATGACATGATAACATGCCCCCGCATATCTCCTTGATTTGCAGCAATCCATTAATCCAACAATCCAGTCATCCATGGGCCGGTAGTGGCTACAAATATAGAAAATCCGGATATTTGAAGTCCAAGTCTTGACAGTTCCCATTTTGGTAACATATTGTCTGTCAGAAAAGGGTAATATGATTTTACTTGGCAAGGAAACACTCGAGAAGTTCAAGAAGAAACATGCGGATGCAAGGAAGCAAACGGATGTATGGATATTTGAAGTCGAGCATGCACGCTGGAAAAGCCCGAACGATGTCAAGGTTATGTACCCTAAAGCATGCATAATAAGTAAAATAAAGGCAGTCTTTGACATCAAGGGGAACAATTACAGGTTTTGCGTGATAACTGATTATGACAAGAGCGTGTTCCTGGTAAAATATGCCTTGACACACGAGGAATATAACAAAATAGCCTTTTAGCGGAGCCAATATGAAAATAATAAAACTGATAAAGAATGAAAAAGAACATCACGAGGCACTTGAGGAGATCGAGAAGCTTATGCTTTCCGGAGTCCGGAAGGGCAGCAATGAAAACGACAAGTATGAGCTTCTTACTGTACTGATAAAGCATTACGAGGATGTTCATTTTCCCACCCCCCCGCCCGACCCCGTGGAGGCCATACTGTTCAGGATGGAACAGATCGGGCTTACGCGAAAGGATATTGAACCTTATTTTGGGGCGCGGAGCCGGATTTCGGAGATATTTAATCATAAGAGAAAAATATCTCCGAAAATTGCAAAGAACCTTTATAAAGGGCTGCACATCCCTTCTGATATTCTCATAGAAGCCATGGCTTGAGAAAGTAAATATTCACTGAACCCCGGGGTTCGGTGAATATTTACGTCTGAATGAATTGTCTGGGCGAAAGTATTTTTATGCCTTTGTATGAACCAAGAGACAGTAGATGCGAATCGCCGCTGATTATGATATCGGCATCCGCCTCGACTGCGCATTCAAGGATTTTGTCGTCGTCAGGGTCATCGATGATAAAATTGATTGCTTTGGCCGGTTTTACAATTGCGCAAGTCGAATGCAGTTCCTCGACCACCAGAAGGGCGTTTCCATTGTCAAATCCAAACTTTGGCCTGTTCAACACTTCTCTGATCTCTTCAATTATCGGCATGCTCAGGAAAAAGTCGTGCCGCTTGGAAATGAGCATGTCAAGTATTGATCTTGGAATTCCGCCAAAGAGGATTCCTGAAATTGTCACGTTTGTATCAAGAACAATCCGAAGCCTTTTCATTGCAACGGCTTCTTTTCAGTTCTTAGCTGGGCAATTTCACGCGCGACATCCCCCTCTGAGAGCTTCCTTGAGGATGCAAGGGATTCTCCATAGGAAAAAATCCCTTCCCATCTCCGTCTTCGATC
>JBAQUG010000078.1:0-5296 GCA_049297395.1 Victivallales bacterium
CCCCCGAGGCCTGCGAGTCCGGAAACCACTATCAAAGGTACAGACTTCCTTTTGCGAAGGCAGAAGGAGGAGAGATAAGCCTTGCAGTCTGCCCTATCGAAACATTCAAATATAATTTCTGCGTCCGCAGAAATTATATCATTACAGTTCGAAGGAGTAATCTTTTCCGCAACCGCCACTATCTTAAGTTCCGGATTGATTCTTGCGAGATTCATCCTCAGGGCCTCAACCTTCATCATTCCAACCTGGTCGCGGAAATACTGCTGGCGGTTCAGGTTTGATGGCTCAACCTTGTCGAAATCCACTATTGTCATGGTTCCCACCCCCGCCCTGGCGAGAGCTATCGCCACATTCGAACCAAGTCCGCCTGCGCCTGCGATGAAGACATGTTTTGTCCGGAGCTTTTCAGTGGCCCCTGGAGGATTTGAAGAAAAATATTTTTTTCCAGCGCTTTCCAACAGCATATTTTCACCTTTCCGTTATACTTCAATTTTCCAGACATCATCTCCATTTTGAGAAAAACAATATAATGGAATCACCCTCCGCCGACAAAGGAAAAGACATCGATCTTGTCGCCATCAGAAAGGAGTGTTCCGGAAGACTTTTTCCTATCAACAACATCTCCATTCACCGACACAAGAGTTTTTCCCAGATCCAGCTTCAGAAGGATTATAAGTTCTTCGAGCGTCTTGACGCCAAGCTTCCTGCTTTTTCCGTTCACTATGATTTTCATTTCTGATTTCCTGCCAATCTATCAATTGCCGGCGAGACGCCAGCGCTCCGCCTGCTATTTCCAAATTCAATATTTGAAGTTATATGTTCAGGCATTGATTCTACGCCCCTAGGCACTTGTCCCAATCCTTGAAAACGGCTTCGAGTCCGATTTTCCTCAAATCATTTTTCACTGTGCTTACACTTCTGGTGTCGCGCTTGCCGAACTGACCGAGTTCCCCGTTTTCGGGGGAGGCGTATCCTCCCGGGATCACGGACGAGCCCGCGCTCATCAGATTAGCGCAGTCCTGCACGATCCTGTTGCGGAATTCGCAGTTTTCACGCGTTGAAATGGTTATATCGCATTCGGGGAAGCATATTCGGAACGCCAGCATCATCTGTTCGAGTTCCTTTTCGGAAACCGGTGAAGGCACTTTGAAAGATCCCTCGACCGGAGTAATTCTCGGGAAAGAGAACTGTATCTTGCTCTTCCAGAACTTCTTCCTCAACCAGGCCGCATGGGAGGCAACGGAGAGCATCTCGGAACGCCAGTCGTGCAGGCCCAGCAGGGCGCCAACCCCGATATTGTAGAACCCCGCTTCCGCCGCCCTGGCGGGCGCTCCAAGCCGGTTGTCATAGTCCTTCTTGGGTCCGGATGGATGGAGGCGGCCATAGAGTTTGCGGTTATATGTCTCCTGGTAAATCGTCAGCCCATGGGCGCCGGCCTTGAAAAGGGTCCTGTATCCTTCAACGTCGAGTGGATGGATTTCGAGGGAGACATATGAAAAAAGCTTCTTCAGATCCTTAATGGCCTTTTCAAGAAAAGCCACTGAGACAAATCGGGGATCCTCCCCGCTCACAAGCAGGAGGGAATCGATTCCTAATTTCTTAATTGCTTCACCCTCCATGCGGATATCATCCAGCGAGAGTCTTTTCCTGGCATCGGTCTTGTTCGAGATCCTGAATCCACAGTACAGGCAGTTGTTGATGCAGTAGCTTGAGACATATAGGGGGGCGTATATCCTGACAGTCTTTCCAAAATACATTTTCTTCAGAACCGCCGACTTTTTCCGCATCTGAGGGAGGAGGGACACGGCAGCAGGAGAAATCAGATTCATGAAATCGGAGGAAGATGGTCTGTCATTTACAAGGCTTGTCCTGACCTCTTCAGCTGAAACACCTTCAAGGCGAGCCCCAACGGCCTTTTCATCGATATTTGAATATGGAAGCATAAGATTTTCACAGCTTTAGTTTATTTTAAACAGTTCATTATATACCATCCTTAAAAATATTCTAATGAAATTAAAAAGTCTGTTTTATTGATTTTGACGGTTTTAGCACTTTATTACATCTTCAACATGTAGTTTAAATGCCATAATACTGATATTTTATGGGTGCAATCGATGGTTCCATACTATACAGTAGACAGGACAGATACAGCATATAAGCAGATCTCTAAATTAAAAGATTCTTAAAGGAGCGGGCATGTCGGAAAAATCGGAAGAACCTGATATTCAGAACAATCAGGGAAAAAAAGATGAGGCTTTCAAAAAGATATCCAATACTGCAAGAATCTTTTCGTCTATATCGATCATCGTCGTTTTCCTTTTAATAGTCATCATCAGCATATCCTTGTACTTGAATTCCCGGAAAGCTGAAGCTGCAAGACTGATGAAAATCGAAAGCGACAGGATTACCGCTGAAAAGCTTTCGAAGGAAAATGAGCTGAAAGCCGAACAGGAAAAAAAGGAGGCAATCGCAAAAATACAGAAGGATGCCTGGAACAAGGCAATCGCCGCCAGGGATGAGGGCATGAAGAATCCTGAGAGCCTCTCCTCCGCGATAACAAGATTCAATGAAATCAAGGACGTGTTAAAGGGTACGGATTATGAAGAGAAGGCTGACATAGAAATCGCCTCCCTGGAGACGGCCAGGGAGAAAGCAATCGACCGGATTCTTGCGGATCTCATGAAAAAAGCCGATGAGCCTTTAGGCGGGAAGGACTACGAGGCGGCCGCTGAAATCTTCAAGAGCTATTCCGGCCCGTTGTCCCAGGAGACCAGCGAAGAAAGATTGAAGATCGCCGAAAAACACATGGATTCGGCCAGGGGAGCCAATGAAAGCAAGAAACAGTTCCAGCAGGCGAAAGCTGAATTCCTCAAGGGCATATCGTCCCTTATCATGAAAAACCGGGTTGCCGAGGCGCTTGCCTCCTACAACAACTTCAAGACCAAATATGCCGCCGAAAAAACAGACGACATCGCAGTCGTCAAAAACATACTCGAGACAATCCAGAATTCTGACAGGTTCATCCTTGAGAGCTGCCGGAACGACATCGGCAAGAAAATACTCGTGAAGACCAGCGGGGGATATGAATCAGCTGAAATAAGCAGGATCAAAGATGACAATGTCTATGTAAGGAAAACCGTGGGCACGGCAACGATGGAGACAAAAATCAGCCTGGCAAACCTTTCACCTGATGAAAGGATACGAAGATCGGACAAGATGGACAAGGCTTCAAGGGCGGTCTATGTGGCGTTCATCGAGACGACGGAGATTGGGAACTTCGACAATGCCGGCAAGGCGCTTGAGCCTGAAGGCCTTCTTTCAGGATATCTTTCAGAAGAAATAAAAGAGAGCAAAAGGGAAATCGAGAATAAAAAGGCCGCGGACGCGGCAAAAGCAAGCATAAAGGAAGATGCAGCTCCTAAGGAATTCATCATCACCCCCCAGCACATCACCCTGAAGGCGGATCCCAACACAAAGAATACCAGCAGGGAGGCATTGAATGGCGACGCGTATGTGCTTCAGGACATAAGCTTGAAGGTCTCCATCACAAACAGCGCGCCAGTCGATTTCACCGGCAACAAGGTTGAAATCTATATAATTGGCGAAAATGCCGCCGACAAGCATGTCTGCCAGGTGCTTGAAATTGACAAGAGGGACATTAAACTGAAGAAAAGCGAATCTCTTGATCTCGACGTCAAGGCAGCTTCGGAATTCAACAAGTTGAATGTCAACAAATACGGGACTGAATATTGCGGATATCTTATAGTTATCAAGGACAAGGCAGGCAAGATCTTCGCGATCAAGGCCAATAAGCCGGCATTCCAAAAGCTCTCCGACAAGATCATGAAGATGAGCAAATTGTCCGAGTTCGACGAGCGCACAGGAGAAGCGGCAAAGGGGACTCCTGCTCCCACCCGGCGCCTGTAGACCTTCTCTCGTACGTATGGTAAACTATGTCGTTCACTTAATCCGTACAAACTGTTGACTTCGCATTTTATTAGATGTAAATATTCGCTGGACGAACATAGTTCAGTGAATATTTACCTTCACAGCCCATATACCTGCCTTGGGGCAAGGTATTCAGGAAACCTATCGAGAAGCGCCAGCCTTGCCGCATAGCAGAGATGGCATTCGTCCACGTATTTCTCTTCCATATCAAGACCATGTTCTTCGACAAGAGCGGACGGGCCTCCCCTGATCAAAGGGCCGCAGATGGGATGTTTGCCGGGCTCGTATAGTTTAACCAGTTCTGAAAGAGGAGTCTTCCAGCAGTTGCCGATGCTGATGCCCTGGCAGACCTGGACGTTGCCGTAGCAATCGACGTGGACGCGCTTGGGACTGGCAAGATCCTCATATGGGCATTTTGTGAAATTTTTCCGGGGCCTTATAGGAAGCCCTGCGGCAAACTTCTCAACCGCCCTGCCTCTGAGCTTTGTCCCTCCGGTTATTTCAGGATCCCCTTTTCCCGAGCCAGACTGCGTATTAAGCTTCATGACCGGCTTTGTCTTGCAGATCGAATGAACCGGCAGTCCCAGTCTTGCAGCTGCCGCAAGCGCGCATTTGGACGGCCTGTCGGGATCGTCGCCGTAGTGGAGTTCGTCGTCGCTGACGGTCAGATCGAAGATCCCCAGCTTGGAAAGGGGCTTGAGCCAGAGTTCCGAGTCATTCGGATCCGTTGCCCAATAACCATTGGTAACTATTCCGGTCTTGAACCCCATTCCCTTGGCCCTGCGGACTCCTTCGATCATAAGAGGGTAGAACAAAAACGGTTCCCCTCCCTCAAAGAAGATCTCCTGTATGGTTCCAAGCTTCTCAGATTCCTCGAGCACCCTGTCGATATTCTCCATTGTCATGGTGCCTTTCGCCGTCGTGCTGCTATAAAGGAAGCAGTGGTCGCACTTCAGGTTGCACGTGTACGTCAGGAGAATGTGGATTCCTACGAGCATGATGTTTTCCTGTTTATTTCGCCTGATCAATATTTGCCGCCAGCTTGTTCCTGATCTTGTCTATGCTCAGTTTAATCTTCCGATAGCGGAACCATCCGAATATCATTACGGCGACACCTGTCGGAATGCAGGCGATACCTAGCACTTCGAACCATGAATCATTTGAAAAATGTATGAAGGTCGCACCTGCAAGCATGAGGGCGACACCGGATCTCATATAGGCCATAATGGTTCTTTCATTTGCAAGCAGCGTCCGGTCAACTGCAAGCTCATCCCTGAGTATCAACTCCTCGTTCTGAAACCGTTCGTACGGGTCTGCCATATTTTCCGCCTTAAGTTTTGTTTAGTGT
>JBAQUG010000079.1:0-23956 GCA_049297395.1 Victivallales bacterium
GCGGGTGAATCATTCCGTTCCGGCAACAAAACGGTCTCCATCCTCTGGAACCGCCGCTCAAAACCGGAGACTGCCAGCATACCCGTCAACGGAAAAACAACGCTCATCGATATCATGGGCAGGGAAAGCGAGTTGGCGGCGAAGGACGGAAAGGTGGAACTGACGCTGACTGAAAACCCGGTGTATCTGATAATTGATGCAAAATAAACAACCAAGAAAACAGAAATGTACAGAGGAAATAATAAATTGACACGAGCATTGGCGGTTGGAATATTAGGCGTATCGCTTGGGGCATCGAGTTCATGGGGTCGCAGCGGTCCCGTGAGCGACGCGGTTCCAGACTGCCCGATTGATCTCAGTACCGATGCTTCGGCTTTCGCGCTCCATATAGATGGGGATCTCAAGGCAAAATGCCGTCAGGCTCGGAACGAGGGAGTAGCCGGCATGCATGCCCTCATCGTGGAACAGGAACTGCCATCCGCAAATGGACGCGTACATTTGAGATGGAAGGTGGATCAGGCGGGAAAGGACTGGAGTGGCGTTGACGGCATCATGTACTACTACAAGGTTATCGGCGACGGGAAAAACGAGGCTGCAAGGATATACCATGAGATCGTCAACGGGAAGAATCTCGAATATAAAAGGGGAGCACGAGTCTCCAGCAAAAAGGACTCAGGATGGCAGCTGGTCATGGTGCCGTTCTACAAGCCGGTGCGCAGGAATTGGGTACCGCTGGGCAAGGTGGATGATGCCGATCGGTATTGCGACTTTTCCAGCGGCGTCAGAACCTTGGACTTAAGCGTTGGCTTCAACGGCGAAGCGGGGAAAACTGTTGAGTTCGCCATATCAGGGCTTGGTTTCTACAGGGAACGCAAGTATGACGGACCTGTCCTCCGGCTCATCTCATCGCACGGAAACACCATCCTGCCCGGCGAGTCATACCGCATCTGGACAGATGTGTCCGCTCTTCCAAAAGGCGCTTCGGCGACACTTGAACTGGCTGCGGAGGATCAGCGCGGATTGAAGACATTCGAACTCAGGCACGAATACAAACTCGATGATGGAGGAATCCTCGCCGACGAAGCCAACAACAGCTTCCATATCCCCAGCGGGGGACCGGGCGGATATGCCAGGATCAAGGGTGTCCTCAAGGTGAACGGCAAACCGGTCTATCAGGATGAACTCGCTCTCGCCTGCCTCCTCCCCATGGAGACGGAGGACACAGCCCCCAACCCCGATTCGATTTTCGGATTCTGGCCCGGGCCGGGATCTCTTGCCAGGCCTATCGGGTCGAAGTGGATGCGTGTCAGGATCACTCTTGATGAGAGGGGAACCGTCATCATGGATGATGGCGCAGCCCGGATAAGCGCCGTTCCTCCCGGGTTCGAGGCCATTGCTTTGGCTGGGCCTAATATTCCGAAGTCGCTTTGGCACGACCCCAAGGATCCGGGTTCCATGATGATGGCGCCCAAGGATTGGGAAGCATACAAAAAACATCTTGAACCGTTGTTTGCATGGTGCAAGGAACGTGGGATATACCGCTACGAAGTGGTGAACGAACCCAATTTCGATCTTTGGAAAGGGAGCGTGGAGGATCTGGTGAAGCTGCATGAGGCGTTCAGCGAGGTCGCCCACAGGATTCAGCCTGAGGCCGTTGTCATGGGTCCGTGCCTGCCGGGCTTCTTTTTCGATTGGCTTGAGAAGTTCTTCGCCGCTGGGGGTGCAAAGACACTCGACCAGGTTGTGATGCATACTTACGGAGACAGCTATGGAGGTAAGTTCATTCCAAACATGAGAAAGTTCAAGGAGATGATGGCCAAATACGGACTTGGCGGGAAAGACATATATTTCACGGAATGCGGCGCCGAAGGGTATGGTGGTGCCTCGGAAATGGATGTCGTTCGCTTCATGGTGATGATGTACGTAGAGGCTCTTTCCGAAGGCGTAAAAGTCCTCTGCTGGCACGGTCTTGAATGGTCGAAGATGCATGGGTACCTCGAACCTAAGAATCTTGACGATCACGGTTTCGCCATACTGCGTCCAGACTTGTCGCCCACACCCGCCTATGTGGCGTACGCTGCCATGACGAGCATACTGGAACGGGCGAAGTTCGTCGGAAAAATCCAGGGTCTGAAGGAGAATGTCAGAGGTTACAGCTTCGAAAAACGGGGCCGACAGATCATGGTATTGTGGCGCGAAACTGGAGACATGGAGAGCATAAGCCTCGAAGTTCCGGCGGCGAACGCCGCTCCGCGAGTTGAGCTGATCGACGCCTTGGGGCGGACAGTGCAAATTAAAATGGGAAAAGGGAAAATAAACTTGGAACTCGGGCGTGATCCCGTATATGTCGTGGCATATCCATCAGCAAAATGAATGAAAAACAGTAATCAAATATAGAAAAAGGACATTAGAATGAAACTGTATTCAATCTTTTCGAAGACAAATAAATTCATCCGGCTGATGCTTGTTGTGACACTCTGCGCCATTGGCCTGATCTGCAATGCGGAGGAGACCCTCATTCTTGAAGAGGGACCGGCTGACCTTCCACTGGAACGGTTTGACACCGACAAGCCGGGGTACACGGTGAAACTCATCGGCAAGGCAGAATATCGCCTAAGCCCGGTAGTCGTGGATGCCAACTGCAGCGGCAAAGGGTTGAAGGTGGAGATAGAACCGGCAGGCAACGCGACACCGGGATGCATCCAGATGGAATGGGATCTGCCCGCAAACACCCGTGACTGGTCCGCATATCGGCAATTGATGGTGTGGTTCCACGCCCCCTCCGGTGGCACGATTGACTCGCGAAAGGACAGTTATGGATTATCGGTGAAAGTGCGGATGCCCGACGGGCAATGGTACGAACAACCGGCTTCTTTTGTCAAGACCGATATGAAGGACGCATGGCAGACCCAGCGTTTCAATTTGCGGGACGGACGCTGGAAACGCTCTGCCGACGGCAGTCTGGCAACACCAGATTTCAAATCTATCCAGGCATTGCAGCTACTGCTTCCTCTGCACAAAAAACTGCCCTTGTCATTCGAAATAGCCGGAGTCGGCCTGTACAAGAGCGAGCCGCTCGCGGGATCCGCACTGGGTGAGACACACTACTCCACGCGTAACGGCTGGTTATATGACGCCAGACTCCAGGATTCTCCCGACACAATCACCTTTCCACGGGCGCCGACAGATCTTGTCATTGACTCGTTCAACTCCACCGAGCCGAAATACAAGGTAGTCAAACCGGCGGACGCGCAATGCCAGTTCACGACCGACGATTCGCAGCCGCCGTGCGGCGGAGCCTCGCTCAAGGTGGAACTTCCAGTGGCTGCTAAGCCGGGCCAGAAACCAGTGACAATATCATGGAAAGAGCCGACAGCCAATGCGTGGCAGGGGGCTTTTGAGGGACTAGTCCTCTGTTTTCAAGCACCGAAAGACAGCCGCCTTGACATGGGAAAGGAGTCCGGATACCTGTTGACACCGTTTTATCGGGCGAGTCTTCGGGTGAAAGACGACAAAGGCGAGGCGTGGAACTACATCGATCCTGTTCTTCAACGGAACGGGAGTTGGCAGATTTTACGCTTTCCCTCCACGGGGCTTTGGCGTGCCGCGACAGGTTGGAGAGAGATTGCTGGCGGAATCCGCGAGGTCTCGATCGATTTTCCGGCTCCGGAAGATTATCCGATCAGCCTCAAACTAGCCGGAATAGGTCTTTACAAGCCCCACGATGGCCCGAAAGTATGCGCCGAGGTGTTGAAAACCCCCGACTACGGCCCCACTCTCACTGTCCTCTCAACGAAGGACACGTCCGTTAAAGGCGGCTATTATAAACTGGACGACTACGATGCTGATAAAGTTAAGGTTGACGCATCTGGACATCCGCTCCTGAAAGATCAGACATACTCTTATCGCCTGACAGTTGACGCTTTCCCGGACGGAAAAGAAGGTGAACTTGTCGTCGAAGCCAGAGACTACTGGTGCCAGCTCAAGGACCGGCAGGCGATCCGGATTGAGCCGGGAAAAGACAGACAGAGGATCATCGGGCGGGAACTGCTGCTGTCCGGACAGGAACCGGGTTATTTGAACATGAGCGCCACCCTAAATGTTGAAGGACGGGAGATTTACCGCGTCCGCTGGGTGATGTCCGCACGTCTTTCTCAAAAGGACGGGCGTCTGACGTATTTCTGGGATAAAGTCCGTCAGAAACAGCAGCTCAGGATGGGATTCATCGGCGGCTCGATCACCGTTCAGTCTCCGACCTCGTACTCCTCGGTGGCTGGAGGACTGATCAGCGAGAAAGTCAAATCGATGGGGGCTGAACTGAAGTGTGTCATCGCTGGGGTGCCTGGTACTGGATCTAGCTGGGGGGTGTGGCGGATCAACGAGCAGCTTCTCGATGACGGCATGGACATGCTGGTATGCGAGTTCGCCGTCAACGATGGTGGGGCTGACAATGCTAGTGCAGCCAAGATTGGCGACACTATCGTCGATACAATGGAAGGCATTGTCCGCAAAACGCTGACGAAGAACCCGAAGACCGCCATAGTTTTCATTTATGTTGCGAATATGCCCATCCTCCAGTGTTTTCAGAATGGAGGGATTCCACATGCCATTATGGCTCATCACAAGGTTGCCGTCCACTATGGAATTCCTGAAATCCATATGGTGCCCGTCTTCGACCAGGGTTTGCGTGACGAAGCGGTCAGAGCGCACAATATTCTTTCAGATGGCACCCACCCGAGTGCATTGGGGGCAAGATGCTACGGCGAGGTGCTGGCCCAATCCATATTTTCGGCGTTGGATTGGAAGACACCGGTCATACCGCCACCCCTTCCGGCTCCGCTCGGCCTCGCCGCCTTGGATAGAAAACATTTTAAAAAGATCGAACCCAGTTCCAGCGAAGGGTTCAAATACGTCGCAGTTGACAACGTCTGGTATCCGAGGGATTCGTGGAGTTCGGAACAAGCCGGAGCAAAACTGACGTTTCCGGTCAAGGGCGCGCAGGTCGGATTGCTTATTGGCAGAACCTGCTCGTTTCGCTACTCTGGCGCAGGTTACCCGCCCACCGAAGTGCAGAATGCGTCTGGTAATTACATGTTGCCAAAGGTAAAAACTCCGATCGATGGAGAATTGACGATAGAACCGCTTCCCGACGCAAAGGGAAAAGCACTGGTTCAAATCCGGCGCTGGATCACCGAGGAATAACATGAACACGAATACAAAAATAGTTTTCGTATTTCTTCTGACGGCATGCCTATGCACGGCCGCATCCGCCGCCGTCGGCGACAAGATCGTCAACACGGCCGCGGGACCGATCAGGCCGGAACTCCAGTCGGACCGTATTGTCGACGGCTTTGAATCGGACAAAGCCGGCTATTTCATCCGCACCTATGTCCAGGGCAAGCCGACTAAGCCGGATTACACGCTCACCAGGATCAATGGCTTTTCCAAGGAGGGAAATTGCAGCCTGCGCCTTGATCTCAGACCGCCGGATCCCTTTGTCAACTGCGCCTTGCAGCTCGGCTGGAAGCTTGATCCCCCGCTGCACGTGGATGGAGGATTTGAGGACTTCGGCTTCTTCATCCAGGGTGTTGAAGGTGTCGTGCCCGAACCTGTGCTTGTTGTCACAACCGTGGATGGGGAGATCTGCACCCGCAGCGTCGACAGCTCAGAAAAGGGGATGGTGATCAACCCCCGGCTTACGGGCGCATGGCAGCAGGTGCGACTCTCGCTCCTGAATGAGAAATGGTGGCAGGCAACACCCGGAAAAAAGGAGGCGAAGAAAAGATGGACTTCCCTGAACGGGAAAGAGATATCCGCCGTGCAGCTCGGTTTCCCTGCAAAGATCAGGGAGAACAGCACATGTTATCTTGACGACATCGGGTTCTTCCGCCAGGAACCGTCCTACAACGGCCCGGTCGTGGAAATGGCGTTTCTCAACCCCTTGATGAAAGGTGTGGCGCGACGATGGATTCTCAGCGGGAAGAATCCTCAGGAAGACTATCGGATCAAATTGACAGTGGGAGGATTAGGTGCGGAAACAAAGAGCGCCGTTCTTCGGGTGTCGGCGGTGGATTATCTGGGCACAAAGACATTTGAACAGTCCTATGATCTTACACCGAATCTCCGTTCGCCTCATGTTGATATCATGCAGGATATATCCGTCCCGGGCGGCGGGCCGGGGCATCTGAGAGTGACCGCCATCCTCTCCGTCAACGGGAAGGATATCTACAAGGCGGTGCAGGACATGGCTACGGTGCTTCCTCTTGACCCGTCGGAGTCGGAGAGGAAACCTGAATCCGTTTTCGGCATCTGGGCGGGCGGCTGGCACGAACAGCTCGGAGCAACATGGACGCGTGACAAGGGCCCTTCGGTCAACGATTTCATCAAGGACGGGAAAATCGTCGTGAAAGACGGGAAGCCCGGACCGGTATTCAAACGTACACCTGAGTCTCCATATAGCGTCTGCTGCCTGATGGGCACCATCCCCGATTGGTTCGGATCGTGGAAGGAGAATCCAGATTTCTGGGAGACATGCCGCAAATACTTCGAAGCGCAGGTCGAGTACCTGAAGCAGTCAGGCAACGTTGGATACGAGGTCTTCAATGAACCAAATGCCAAACTTTTCGGTGGATTTGATATCGTGAAACTCCACGAGGTCGCCTATAAGGCCGTCAAGAAAATAGATCCTTCAAAAGAGGTGCTGGGTCCATGCCCATACAACATCAGCCTGACTTACATAGAGGACTTCCTCGCAAAAGGCGGTGGAAAATGGATTGATCATCTGGTGACCCACGCCTACGCAGATAATCCGGAGGTTTTCCGCCAGCAACTCCATGACCTGCACTCCCTGATGAGGAAATACGATTTAGGCGACCGCAAGATCTACATAACTGAAATGGGATATTCGACGCCATGGAGCACCGAGCGGGAACAGGCAAGGAATTGTGCCAAGTCATACGCATATGGCATTGCCGAGGGGGTAAATGTCATAGTATGGCACCAGTTCGGCGGATACAGTGGACGGCCAGAGCAGGATCCGGGCTTCGCAATCGTCAACTCCGACCATAGCCCGCGTCCATACTACGTGGCGTACGCTGCCGCCTCGCGCATGCTGGACAGGACGAAATACATCGGAGAATTGAAGATGCCGACGGAAAACCAGCACGGCTTTGAGTTCGGGAAGAACGGCAAGACGATCCTCGTGCTCTGGGATGTGAAAGGCAGAAGCGCCTACGCTCTTCCCATCTCCACACCTGCGAAACCGTCCTTCTTCAGAGGAATAGTTGAATGGTTTTCGCCGCCGCCACCACCAACCCCGCTGAAGGAACCGTACATCTTCGATCTCATGGGCAAGGGAAAGAAACTGACACCTGAGGCGGATGGAAAATATCAGATTGAACTGATGGAAGATCCTATATACGTAATATATTGACGAAAGTATACAACATCTACGCTTCCATGCGTAAATTAAGGAGAGGCGCCTATGAAAAAATACTTTGCCTTCACATTGATTGAACTATTGGTCGTGATTGCGATAATCGCAATCCTGGCAGCCATGTTGCTGCCGGCCCTGAAACTGGCAAAGGATTCGGCAAAAGGCATCAAATGCGCCGGGAACCTCAGGCAAGTCGGGCTAGCGGCAAGTTTCTACATGGATGACAACCAGAACTGGATCCCCGAGGGAATGTATGCCGGTGGCAGCCTCTTTACATCCCGAAGTGGAAAAATTGCACCATACATCAACATTTCTCCTGCAACTCCATGGAGCGCATGGTACGAATCCGTACTCAGCTGTCCTTCCCGGACGGATTATACGCCCGACGTAGCATACTGCCCAAACCTCAGGGTGATGGGATGGGCGGCCGGCGGCTACCGGGTACGGCATTCAAGGGAATTCTCCTCACCCTCAACTCAAATCATGATCGGCGATGGAAACAACGCCTTCTCCGATGTCGATGCCGCATTCATAAAGGCATACAACTACATGGGCGATGGAAAGTACAGGCTGCGGAACGTCCACCCCGGCGGCACCAACCTCCTCTATCTCGACTTCCATGTGGAAAGGAAACGTGTGTTTGATATCGACATCGATGAGGTCAGGATGCATTGAGCAGGTTCTGTTGTCCCAGTTTTGTCTTCAAACAAACCTAGACAAGTTTCCCGTCCCACAAGTCGTCCAGAAATTGTCGATATGGGTAGACGGTTATACCGTCATGCGTCTTTCTTCTGGCAGTTTCAAAAGTAACGGCAACTGGATGTTTGATCTTATTGTCCTCCATCGCCATCCGAAGATGGCGCATATCACCATCATGTATCCGCTGCGAACCTTTAACTTCAATAGCCAATTCCATTTCACCGACAATGAAATCTATTTCCGCGCCAGAAGCGGTCCTCCAGTAGCTTAAGCAAGTATCTGGAAATAGCTCCTGACGATTTTACTCATAAGGGCAATTTATCATGATTAACAAGATCCGCTCCTTTGAAACTTGCCTTGAGTAGCTTGCGACATCCTTGGCGCAATCGGCCTCTTTGTCTTTTGCGCTCTGAGTTCGCAATCGTAATTTCACAAAATCAATTATGTCCGGCGTTCCCTTGCTTGCCGTAACTTCCCATATATATTATGCGCCATTTGGTTTCCGCAAATGCGGAACCCAAATTTATAATCAATCCCAAAATTGGAGCAGAATATATGAGCAAAGCTGATGTCCGGAACGACTGGGAAAACCATCTCCTCACCAATAGAAACCGGCTTGACCCAAGGGCGTTCTACCTGCCATACCAGAGTCCGGAAAAGGCAATCCTCGGAAAACCTGAAATCGCCGACGGCTGCATCTCCCTCAACGGACAGTGGGATTTCCATTGCTCCCCGACTCCTGTGGAAGCACCCGATAATTTCCAGAATGAAAAATTCGACTCCGCCGCCTGGGACAAGATTCCCGTCCCATCATGCTGGCAGATGCTCGGATACGGACATCCGCACTATACAAACGTGAACTATCCCTTCCCCGTAGATCCGCCACGGATCCCCACTGAGAATCCGACAGGCTGCTACCGCCGTGAATTCGTCATTGAAGATACATTGAAGGACAGAGAAATATTCCTTCGCTTTGAAGGCGTTGATTCGGCATTCCATGTCTGGGTCAACGGAAAGGAGGTCGGGTTCAGCAAAGGCAGCCGGCTGCCAGCCGAATTCGACATCACTAAAAATATCAGGCCCGGAAAAAACATTCTTGCCGTCAAAGTCTACCAGTGGTCTGATGGCTCATACATGGAAGACCAGGACATGTGGTGGCTCAGCGGAATATTCCGCGCTGTCTACATCCTCGCCCGCCCGAAAGTCCATGTCTATGATTTCCAGACTATCACCAATCTTGATGACAAGTACCGCGATGCCGTCCTGAATTTCAAGGCGACAGTGAAGAACTCAGGTGACACGGCAATCAAGAATTCATCCCTCGAGATCGTGCTCCTCGATCCCGTCGGAAATAAAGTGATGAAGAAGACCATTTCCTCCTCTCTCGAGCTCAAGGCAGGTGAAACAAAAGTCCTCGAGGCTTCTGCGAAAGTCGCAGAACCCGAAAAGTGGACCGCTGAGAATCCCGCCCTCTACAAGCTGCTCATCACACTCAAAGATTCAAAGGAGAATGTCCTCGAGACAATACCGGTGAATACCGGATTCCGTATTATCGAGATGAAGAACGGCAACTTCCTGGTGAACGGTGTCAGGATCATCTTCCGAGGTGTGAACCGCCACGACCATCATCCGGATTTCGGGCGAGCAGTTCCTTATGAGGCGATGCTCAAGGACGTGCTGCTCATGAAACAGCACAACATAAACGCCGTGCGAACTTCGCATTATCCCAATGATCCGCGATTCCTCGATCTCTGCGACCAGTACGGCCTGTATGTTATCGACGAATGCGATCAGGAATGCCACGGTTTCTGCCATATCAATAACTGGGATCAGCTCTCAAAGGATCCTGAATGGAAGGAATGCCATGCCGACAGGATGAAAAGAATGGTCATGCGCGACAGGAACCGTCCCTGCGTGATCTTCTGGTCTCTGGGCAATGAGACACAGTTCGGCGAAAACCACAGGGCAATGGCGGCGGCGGCCCGCGAACTCGATCCGACAAGGCTTCTCCACTACGAACAGGATCTCCATGCCGAAGTCTGCGATGTCTACAGCAGGATGTATTCAGGTGTCGACTGGATAACTGCTTTCGGTGAAGGCAAGGAACCGTTGAAGGGCTGTAACAACGACGATATTCCCGTATCGGAATACGCCGGCAAGAAACCTCTCGTCCTCTGCGAGTACGCTCACGCCATGGGCAATGGCCCCGGCGGACTCAAGGAATACTGGGAGGCCATGTTCAAGTACAAGGCGCTCCAGGGGGGATTCATCTGGGAATGGATCGACCATGGTATCAGGAAAAAGACCGCAGACGGCAGGGAATTCTTCGCTTATGGCGGCGATTTCGGGGATGAGCCGAATGACAGTAATTTCGTGACGGACGGGCTCATTTTCCCGGACCGCACCCCTTCCCCTGGACTCATTGAATACAAGAAGGTGATCGAGCCTGTGACTGTCGAAGCAGAAGATATCAAGGCTGGAAAATTGAAAGTGACGAACCGTTACGACTTCAACGGACTCGACCATCTCAAATTCGATTATACTGTCGAGGAAGAGGGAGTCCAGGTTTCATCCGGGACGATTCCAACTCCTAAGATTTCCGCATGGAAAAGCAAGGTCATCGCCGTCGATTTCACAAAGCCGCATATCCTTCCCGGCAAGGAATACTGGCTGAACATCAGGGTGACGCTTGCATCCGACACTCTATGGGCAAAAGCTGGACACGAAGTCGCCTGGGCTCAAATCAAGATTCCCGCCAGGGAAAAGGAAATCTCCGCACCCGCTGTAATCATTCCAAAAATCAGCTGTACGGAAACTAAAACATCTCTGACAATCTCAGGAAATGACTGTTCTGTTGTCTTCGATTCAGTTCGAGGCGTTATTTCTAATTATAATTTTTCGGGACGAAAAATTATTTCTTCAGGCCCCAAACTCAACTTCTGGCGCGCTCCCACCGACAACGACAGGCTGGGCTGGGGCGAAAACGGCCAGTTTGAGAAGAAATGGAAGGATGCCGGTCTGCACTGGTTGCAGCACAGGATCGACGGCTTCGAGTACAGGAAGCTCGATGTTTCAACAGTTCAGGTAACAGTAAAATCCAGAATTGCTCCGCCGATATTCAGCCGCGCTTTCAACTGCGAATACATCTACACGATCTCCGGAAACGGAGAAATGTCTATCGAGGGCAAGGGTGAACCTGTCGGCGAATGGCCGATCATGATCCCAAGGATCGGACTGCAATTGGCGATTCCCAAGGATTTCTCGAGGGTGAAATGGTTCGGACTCGGACCAGGCGAAAGCTATCCTGACACGCGCATGGCCGGAAAACTCGGACTGTTCTGCAAGTCTGTCGACGAACTCTACACTCCCTACGTCTTCCCGCAGGAGAACGGCAACAGGAGCGACGTGAGATGGGTCTCCTTCTGCGATCTCCGCGGATATGGATTCAAAATATGCGGTATGCCAATGATCAATTTCAGCGCACATTATTTCACGACCATGGATCTGACTGAGGCGAAGCATACTACGGATCTCCCGAGAAGGGACGAGATTACTGTAAACCTGGATTACAGGCAGACTGGAATCGGAACTGCAAGCTGCGGACCGGGCATCCTGCCGCAGTACCATCTCAAAGCCGAGAAGTTTGATTTCAAGGTGACGATAAAGCCACTAAAAGTAGGTTGAATATTTTAGGAGATAAATAAATTTCTTGGCTTGCCAGGCAATCCAAGAAATTTATATGATTATGAACCAATCACAAATAATAATTCTTGAGAAGACAGAATCGACGAACCAGTACGCGCTTGCGAATTTCGCAAAGCTTACAGATTCATCCCTCATACTTGCAAAAGAGCAGAGCGAGGGACGCGGACGCCGTGGAAGAAAATGGCTTTCACCGCAGGGAAACATTTATGCGAGCTTTGTCATAAAGAAACCTCTGCATCCGGAGCAATGCACCTACATCGGCGCCGTTTCAGCTCTCGAAACACTCAGGCAGTACGCCCCTGATGTACCGTTCTGGATCAAATGGCCGAACGATATCTTTACAAAATCGACGAAGATTGCAGGCATCCTGTCAGAAAGGCATTGCCCTGAGAATTACAATAAATCGGACGGTGCTGTCATCGGCATCGGAGTAAACCTTAACAGCGGCCAGGATTATTTTGAATATAACAGGCTCCACGGCACGTCCATCTTTGCTGAAACTGGAAAAGAAAACGATATCGTTACGTTTGCAATTTCGCTGCATTCAGCGCTGATCAGGAACTATAAAATCGCAGTTGACACCCCGGATCTTCTTTTCAAAACCTGGAAAAAGGAAAACCTGCTCATCGGAAAGAATATTGATATAATTCCGGAATCCGGGTTCCAGGTAACCGGACTGTTCAAGGACATAGGAAAAGATGGATCTCTTCTCCTGATCCTTCCCGACGGGCACACCCGCAAACTCTACAGCGGAGACGTGTCAGTGAAGTTGAAGTAGGTACGTGCAAGATGCCGCCTCCCCCATGGTTTCTGCTGCAACCGCGTCACTCTGCTGACGCATTCTTCATTTCTTCTTAATTGGCAGTATGTAGACAGTCTTCTCTTTAAGAGTGCAATAGGCTCCAGCATTCCAGAGTGTGTTGACGAACAAATCCCATGCCTCCTTTTTATGTGTTTTTTGATTTCCGGTATGCAAGGAGACGTCTTTTGATTTTATTCTATCATCAACTACCATTTCTATTTTAAGATAAACGGAAAACAATTCCACAAACATGGATATAGGAATTCTATCATTATCCATCCATATTGGTATCTCTTTTTCGCCTTCTTCTGCTGAAAACAGCTTGTTAAATATTTCCTCTCCATCCTTCAATCTTTGATCTTTCTGGTCGATTGATGGATTAGAAGAAGCACATGAGGAAAGCGAAAGCAGCGCAAACATCATTGCGCAATAAAATATGTTTTTCATAATGCCCCTTCTAAGTAGGGCGGTTTTTAAACCGCCAACCCTAAGTTCATAAATGTCGGGCTTAAGCCCAACATACTTATATTGCTGTTCAAAGTCACTCACTGGTTTATGGCATTATTTTAAGTAAGTACGCGCTTTTAGTAACTTGGCCATTCTTGGCCGAGATTCCTTATCTCTTAATCTAATACATCTCGGGCAGGAATGCCCGAGTTACTCAGACTTCGAGACGCCGGCGCTTTCGAATGTCGCCATTTCGTGCATAATCTTGACACCCGCCTCAATCAGGTGCATTGACAGTGCCGCTCCAGTACCTTCACCGAGCCTGAGATCAAGATTGAGAAGAGGCCTGACTCCAAGGGCGTTCATGGCATTGACATGTCCGGCTTCCGCGGAGAGATGGCTGAAGAAGCAGTAGTCCTTCACATTCTCGTTCATCCGGATTGCAGTCAAAGCCCCTGCTCCGGATATGAATCCATCAACTACGACCGGAACCTTGTTAGCAGCCGCAGCAAGCACGACACCGCATATTCCTGCAATCTCGTAACCGCCGAGGGCGGCCAGAGTTGAAAGAGGATCCTTGAGATTCGGCTTGTGCAATTCAATCGCCTTCCTGAGGACATCTATCTTGTGCTGGAGTCTTTCGTCAGTAATTCCAGTTCCCTTTCCTGCAGTCTTTTCCGGATCAAGATTGAGAAAAACAGAATAAAGCGCGGCTGATGGGGTGGTGTTCGCTATTCCCATGTCACCGGTTCCAAGAAGAGTACAGCCCTTCTTTATTTCCCTCTCTGCAAGCTTGATGCCAATCTCAATGGCCTTTTTAGTCTGTTTAATGGTCATAGCCTGACCTTTTGCGAAGTTCGCAGTTCCGGGCGCGACTTTCTTCCTCACGACTCCCTTGAACGGGCAGTCTGCGGCGACTCCGATGTCAATCACCTTGAGCCTGATCCCGCCATGTTTTGTCAGGACATTGATCGCTGCACCGCCGTTTGCGAAATTCGCAACCATCTGGGGAGTTACCTCCCTGGGAAATGCGCTGACGCCCTCGTCGGCTATGCCGTGGTCTCCAGCAAAGGTAAGAATGGTAGGTTTTGCGATCTTCGCAAACACATCACCGCGGGCCGCGGCATATTTTCTTGCGCAATCCTCGAGAAGTCCGAGGCTGCCAAGAGGTTTCGTAAGAGAGTTGAGTCTTTTCTGGGCCTGTTCTGCGATGTTCGCATCGGCTGGCGCTATCTTTGAAAGAGTTTCTTCGAGCAACATAAATTCTCCTTTATTATAAAACTTTTTGCTATGCAAAAAATTTACTATGATTGTTAATTCAAATTCAGTTTCGTGGTAAAAGCCTATTTGCCTTTAATGTATAGAGGCTGTCCACAGACTGTCAGGACTACATTATCGACAACTGCTGCGATCTTCTGGTTGACTAGGCCGGAGGTGTCGCGGAATTCGCGGGAGAGCTTGTCACCGGGTACAATTCCGGAACCGACTTCGTTGGTGACAAAAACCAAGGCGGCTTTTCTTTCGGCTTTGATGACAGCGATAACTTTTTTGATTTCCTTCTCGATGTTTGTCTTTTCAAACATCATGTTGGAAACCCAAAGTGTAAGACAGTCGACGATGATGAAATCGGCGTCTTTTCTTTCGGCTTTTCCGATGGCTGAAGCGATATCGGTCTTTGTCTCGATTGTGGTCCAGTGCTTTCCGCGTTCCTTGCGGTGTTTCTCTATGCGGCCGGCCATTTCGTCGTCACCTGCCCAGCCGGTCGCGACGTAGAAAGGCTTCTTTGCGGATTTCGCAAGTTCGAGGGCGTAACGGCTCTTGCCGCTGCGGGAACCGCCAGTGATTAAATATGAGTGCATGAGTCTTCAGTCTCCAGTCGTTAGTCGTTAGTCGGGGGAATACACAAGCTAAAGCTTGAACTCCAACAATGCTCCGCATAAAAACATTCAGGTTGTAAAAATTAAGGCGTCCGCCTTAATTTTTACCGGTGCTACCGAAGCCGCCTGCTCCGCGCTTGCTGTCGGCAAGCTCAGACACGTATTCTATTTCGACATCCGGAAGCTTGCTGATGACCATCTGCGCGACACGGTCAGCTCGCTTGACGCTATATACATTTTTCCCGGCATTGAGCATGATCACGCATACTTCACCGCGGTATCCGGCATCGATTGTCCCGGGGCTGTTGAGAACTGTCAGGGCATGTTTGATCGCGAGTCCGCTCCTTGGCCGTACCTGGGCTTCATATCCGATCGGAATCTCCATGAACACGCCTGTCGGCACGAGATGGGGTTCGCCGGGCTTGAGTTCCATTTCCACCCTTGACTTGAGGTCGAAGGCTGCATCGTCGTGGTGGGCCTTGAGAGGCTTGATGTCATCGCATCCTTCGAGCATCTTTATCTTGACTACAATCTTTTTTTCCATTGGATCATCTTTCATTCGTTATTCATATTTAATTTTTTCCGTTTCCGGAAAAAACTATCCGAAGTTCCACTGTTTTCACGCATACACCAGTTCTCTTGACACAAGCGGAAGCTCGAATCTCCCTTCAACAACACCTGGAACGGTGATATCCTCGTCAAGATCCTCCCATCTCAAAGCGTAGCCATCCAGCCTGATTTGAACCTTTTTCAATTGTTCTTCATTTGCATTTCTCAAAATTTTGAATCTGTCTGCAGGGAATCCAAAAATTCTGCCGTCCGTCAATTCCATATAAATAATCCTTTTTTCCGTCCACACATTTATGGCAGATGGCTCGAAGTGCTTTTCATGTTTCAGTTTCATCGTTGTTTCCTCCATTCATTGTATTTCGATATCAGAAATTCGCGATTATCATAGACAAGTTTCTCTATGTGTCTCAATTCATGCGGATGGATATTCCTGTTTGCTCCGAGCGTTACAGGGGAAAGCCAATACTTACATTCGCCTTCAGGTGTTGCAACATGAATATGCGCTGGCTCTTTTCCCTCGTCAGAGTAGAAATGAAATCGATACGAACCTATTCTTAAAACTGTCGGCATGGCTATTCCATCCTCTGCTTCCATCCTTTATTCATATTTAATTTTTTCCGGACGGGAAAAATTATCCGAAATGCACATCGATATAGGAGCAGGCCTCCTCGAGGCCTGGCAGAATCTTAGTGCAGTACTTCACCATCCACGGGGAGCAGTCCTTGAAGGAGAACGGCGAAAATCCGACGACGAACTTTCCGAGGTCGTGCGCTGCATAGAATATCTCCATGCTCGTGCCGATGCTCGGCTTGGAATAGTTCACGATGATGATGTCTGCGTCACGGACATCCTGGAGGTCGAACTCCACTATCTCGTTTGCGCTGTCGACTTCCCTGTCGCGGAACGCCCTGCGCATCGGATCCAGAAGATGGAATTTCTTTCCGAGGAGCTTCTTTGCCTGTTCGCGCCATTCACGGGCGATGCCGTCGTGCTCGTCCATGATGGGACCGCTCAAATATATTTTTTTCATGGTTTCCTTGTTCACAATCGTTCTTCCTTTATCCAGTAGCTTATCTGTCAATTTATTTTTTTCGAATTTCGATATTCGAGTTTCGGATTTCCCAGCTCGGTTTACCGAGCTAGTCCAGGAGCATGGGTTTGATGTTCCAGATCTCGTTGGAATATTCCCTGATCGTCCTGTCGCTGGAGAATCTTCCCATGTTGGCGATGTTCATCAGGGCCTTCTTGTGCCATTCGTTCTGGTCGAGATAGGTCCTGCTCACCTCTTCCTGAACTGAATTATAGGATTCGAAGTCGGCGATGGACATGTAATAGTCGATCTTCAAACTGTCCAGGAGGGGATCGAATATATGCGGCTCCGTTGCAGAGAAGAAACCGCATCTGATGAGTTCCATGGCCTGGCGGAGCCTGGGCTGGCTCTTGAGGAAGTCCTCGGGATTATATCCCTTCTTACGGTGCTCCTCAACCTCGTTGACCTTCATGCCGAATATGAATATGTTGTCGTCGCCAACGGCTTCCTTGATCTCTATGTTGGCTCCGTCGAGTGTCCCAATCGTAAGGGCTCCGTTAAGCGCGAACTTCATATTCCCTGTACCGGAAGCTTCAGTTCCGGCAAGTGATATCTGCTCCGACAAATCCGCTGCCGGCATGATTTTCTCAGCAAGTGATACTCCATAGTTGGCAAGGAATACCACGTTGAGCCTTCCGTTCATGTCCTCGTCCGTATTGATCACTGACGCCACCGAATTTATGAATTTGATGATCAGCTTGGCCATGAAATAACCTGGCGCGGACTTGCCTCCGAAAATAATCGTCCTCGGTGTAAAGTCGCCCTTTGGATTCTCCTTGATCTCCAGATACAGCGTTATGGCATGGATGATCTTGAGGAGCTGGCGCTTGTATTCATGGAATCGCTTGACATGCACATCGAAGATGGAATCGAGATTGACCTTGATCCCGTTGTGGTCCTTTATGTATTTTGCGAGGACCTGCTTGTTCTTGCGCTTTATGGCGGCCACCTGTTCAATGAACTTCCTGTCATTGACATGCTTCTCCAGCTTCTTGAGATCGTCTATGTTGGTGAACCAGCTTTCGCCGACCCTGTCCTCGATCAGCCGTGTCAGCCCGGGATTGGCCTTGACAAGCCAGCGGCGTGGAGTGATTCCATTGGTCTTGTTGACGAACTTATAGGGGTAATATTCGTAGAAATCCTTGAAAAGCCCATGTTTGAGGAGCTCGGTATGCAGGGCTGCGACACCGTTGACCCTGCTGCTTCCGGCGACGGCGATATAGGCCATCCTGACCTGCTTCTCGTGGTTCTCCTCGATGAACGACATCCTGTTGAGGCGTCCGACATCGCCGGGATATTTGTTGGCTATGCGGCGCAGGAAACGGTCATTCAGCTCATATATGATCTCGAGGTGGCGCGGCAGGAGCTTCTCGAGCATCTGGACCGGCCATCTTTCAAGGGCTTCACTCATCAGGGTATGGTTGGTATAGGAGAAGGTCTTGACGCAGATGCCCCAGGCCTCCTCCCAGTCGACATCCTCCTCGTCGACGAGTATCCTCATGAATTCCGGGATTGCCATGGCGGGATGGGTGTCATTGAGCTGTATGGCGACTTTCTCATCGATCTTCCTAATGTCGCCGCCCTGTCCCTTGTCCCTGTAGATTATGTCCTGGAGCGTGGCGGATACCAGGAAATACTGCTGTTTGAGGCGCAGCTCCTTTCCACCGTAGTTGTTGTCGTTCGGATAAAGGACCTTGGTGATGTTCTCGGTGAGGGATGCTTCAAGGTTGGCGTTGATATAGTCGCCGCTGTTGAAACTGCTGAGGTTGAAACCGTAGAGCGAGCGGGCGGACCAGAGGCGCAGATTGTTGACATGCACCGTCTTGAATCCCGGGATCGGCACGTCGTAGGGCATGGCGAGTACATCCTGCGTGTCAACCCATTCCTTCTTGAACTTGCTGTCGGAATTCCTGGCTTTTTCAGTATGCCCGTAGAAGCGGATCCTGCGCATTCTTTCAGGTCTCCTGATCTCCCAGGCATTTCCCTGACGAAGCCAGTGATCTGGCTCTTCGACCTGGCTGCCATCCTGGATTATCTGCTTGAAAATACCGAAATTGTAGCGTATGCCATACCCGAAAGCGGGATACTGCAATGTCGCCATTGAATCAAGGAAACAGGCGGCAAGCCTGCCAAGGCCACCGTTCCCGAGGCCGGCGTCAAGCTCCTCCTCCTCTATCGACTCTATATCAAAGCCGAGATCCTCCATCGCCTCTTTCGCAACATCGTAGACCTCGAGGTTTATCATTGCGTTCCCGAGGGCGCGCCCCATCAGGTATTCAAGGGAGAGATAGCACACGCACTTGGGCTTCCTGTTGTCGAACTCGCGCCGGGTCTCGATCCACTTGTCGACAAGCAGATCCCTTATCGTAAGGGCGAGTGCGAAATATCTGTCATGGTTGGATGCCACATCCGGATGCTTGGCAAGTGATCTTGTGAGGTGGTGCATGAAGGAATCCTTGATCGCGTCCTTCGTGACCTTCGCCTTCTTATCAATTCTGGATTTCATATGAAAAATCTCCGTAAAAATGTGTTTTTCCCTGAACTGATCAATATTGTTGTTAAGTTATTTTTTTCAATCTTGACAAAAGAAATATCAGCCTGTTATTTATATGCTGATTTCCAAAGACTAATATGAATGTTTTCCACACCGGAGGATCAAGAATGTCGAACGATATAAAACATCCGCTCAGGCAGCATCCTGAAAAAGTCAGGACCAGCTATCTCTCGCTTCTCGCATCAATGGCCAACGCCGACGGCAAGATCGAGGCTTCCGAACTCAATAAGCTGAAGGAGTTCTGCAGGATCGCCGGACTCAGCGAAAGCTCGCTCCAGGAGGTCGTAAAGGCTGCGACGGAAAAGACCGATGACAAGATACTTGCCCAGCTGCAGACGCTCAAGACATCCAATTTGAGATTCTCGATAATTACCGACTGCATATTCATGGCCTGCGCCGACGGCATAGTGGTTGCCGAGGAGGAGAAGGAGATTTCAAGGATAGCAGGCTCTCTCGAGGTGAAGGAAAACCAGATAAAAGCCATCAGTTTCTACGTCGACAGGGTCAACTCGATTGTGAAGGACAAGAAGAAATATGATCCCGCCACCGTCGGGAAGGAGCTGAAGGACACGCTCAAGGCCGCTTCAGTACCTGTGGAGGCGGTCGCCTTTGCATTTGAAAGTCTTCCATACTATGAGAACCAGGACATGCAGGAAGTTCTCAAGGCGCTGGGCTATGGGATTGGAATGCTTACCGGAATCGGCCCTCTGATCATGCTCGGGCTGTTCGGATGGAAGAGCGTCAAGTGGCTCGGAAAGAATATATCCTGAATCAGACGGCCAAAAGCCACAATTCGAATTTCCAATATCCAACAAGGAATATCCAATGTCCAAGCTGGGATTTCCTTGAATTCAATTCCTATAGAAACTGGAAATTGAGCGTTGGACATTGGGTATCCAGAAGGAATTAGAAGAGTTCCTCCCTCTTTGTGAAATACGCAAGCAGCGATCTTTCGAACGGAGTCTTGGTGCTTATCGATTCGAACATGATGTTCATCTTCTCGCATGACGCCTTCAACCCCTGGACATATTCGTTGAAGTCCTGCATGTAGATGTCCCTGGAGAATTCACTCTCGAACTCGACGATTTCCCCGGTCTCCATGTCCTCGAACTCCACCAGCCCCTTGTACGGCAGCTGGAGCTCCGTCTCGTCAAGGATCTGGAAAAGGATGATCTCCGCCTTCTTGTAGCGGAAATGCTCGAGGCTCTTGAGGAAATCCTTGTCCAGATTGAAAAAATCCGAAAAGATCACAACGAGGGATCTCCTTGTGATCTGCTCGGCAACGTCATGGAAGCATTTTACGGCGTCGGTTTTGCCGTTCGGCGAAAGACCTTCCAGCACGGAAAGCAAATTGAGCATGTTCTGCCGTGAATTCTTCGGGGGATGATAGCTCCGGATGCCGTCGTTGTATGTGAAAAGCCCGACGGCGTCCCTCTGGCGCTGCATCAGATATATGAACGCCGCCGCCATGTAGCACGCATAGTTGAACTTGTGCTTCCTGGTCCCTGGCATCCCCATCGAGTTCGAAATGTCCAGGACGACATATGAATTCATGTTCGTCTCGTTCTCGAACTGCTTCACGAAATAGCGGTCCGTCTTCGCATAGGCGAACCAGTCGAGATATTTCACGGAGTCGCCGGGACAGTATTTCCTGTATTCAGCGAACTCGGAGGAGAACCCCTTGAACGGGGATCTGTGCAGGCCCATTATCGAGCCCTCAACAAGATATCTGGAAATCATCTCAATGTTGCTGAGGGTGTCCAGGGTCTCGGGCGGAAGGAAATGATATTTGTCTGACATGGCTGCTATCCCTCAGTACTTTACTTCACTTTTCAATAAAAGTATGTTGGGCTTTAGCCCGACGATTTATTGGCGGTTTAAAAATCCAAGCTCCAAATCACAAAATCTGCCTGTGGCAGACGAGTCCAAACAAGTTCCAGATTCCAATATTCAAACAATCCACCGCCTTTAACGACGGAATTAATTCCGTCCCACAAATGCCGCGAAATAAATTTCGCTAAATAAGGCGGCAATAAATTGCCGCACTCCATGTGCGAATTTCGCAATTCGCATCCTCCGGCCTCCGGCCACTGGCAACTGACGACTGGCGACTTACCACTCCCCTATTCCCCTCCCGGTTCAGGCACTTCCCTGATCAGCTTGTTTATTATGTCGGCAGGTCCTATCCCCTCGCCCGCCGCATGGAAATTGCAGGCGATCCTGTGGAACATTACCGAATGCACGCTGCGCCTGACATCTTCACAGCAGACATTAACGCGTCCATTGAGTCCGGCCCATGCCTTGGCGGCAAGCACCAGATACTGTCCGGCCCTGGGGCCCGCCCCATAATTGAGGTTCTTCCTGATGAACTCCGGAGATTCCGCATATCCGGGCCTGGACATCCTGACAAGATCCGCAGTGTACGCCAGGACATGGCTGCTGACCGGAATGTCGCGGACAATCCTCTGCAATTCGATTATCTTCGGACCATTTATGACATGCTTCAGCTTCACATCCCTGTTGATCGTAGTCTGTCCGATGATCCGGATCTCCTCATCTCTTCCGGGATAATCCATCCTGACCAGGAACATGAACCGGTCAAGCTGTGCTTCAGGCAGCGGATATGTACCTTCCTGTTCTATCGGATTCTGCGTCGCGAGGACAAAGAAGGGAGCCGGGAGCTCGAATTTCATACCGCCGCTTGTGACATGCCGTTCCTGCATGGCTTCGAGCAGTGCAGCCTGGGTCTTCGGCGGAGTGCGGTTGATCTCGTCCGCAAGAAGTATGTTCGTGAACACCGGGCCTTTCACAAACCGCAGGCTCCTCCTTGAGCTTCCAATTTCCTCGTCGAGCACTTCGGTACCGGTTATGTCGGAAGGCATGAGGTCGGGCGTGAACTGGATCCTGTTGAATTCGAGATCCATCACATCTCCGAGACAGCGCACGAGAAGCGTCTTGGCAAGTCCCGGAACTCCAAGGATGAGGCAATGGCCTCCTGAGAGAACTGTGACCAGTACCTGGTCGATCACATCCTCCTGTCCTACTATGACCTTGCCGATCTCCTTTTTTATCTCATTGAAAGATACCGAAAGCTTCCTGATCTCCGAAATCATCTTGTCCGTGTCGATTTGCTGCCCCATATATGTTACTCCTTGGTATTTTGAACCTATATCTTAATTTTCAAGTCCAGAAAACTTCCGAACTTTGTGCCTTTGTTACTTTGCGCCTCTGTGCCTATTCTTATCATAAATACGCTCAATAGCAGACAGAATTACGCCTCAAGGCAAATAATAATGTAACACAGGCATCTTGCCTGTGTCTTCCTCCCAGATCTAGTGTCGTCTGTCCCAGACGAGATCAACTCTCCTCTTGCCCGTGACTTTTGCACCTATGCCGTACGTACAACTCTACACTTATTCGTCCAGCGGACTTTTCACGGAAAGCCCCGGCCTGTTCATGACATGCGTATAGATCATTGTCGTCGCAACATCAGCGTGCCCAAGCAGCTCCTGCACAGTCCTAATGTCGCTCCCGGACTCGAGCAGGTGCGTAGCAAAGGAATGCCGCAGGACATGGGGTGTCACCCTGGAAAACCCTGCCTTGGACGCCGCCTTGCGTATCTGCTCCTGGAACGCCCCGGCGAGCACATGGTGCCGTCGTGTAAGCCCGGTCCGCGGATCAATTGAAAGCTGGCGCGACGGAAACAGCCACTGCCATCCCCATTCGAGCCCGGCCCTCGGCATCTTGTGCTCCACAGGCGGTGGCAGCCAGACTCCTGCCACGTTCTCAGCGCGATCCTTCTCGTAGAGGGAGCGTATCCTGTCAAGATGCGCCGCAAGCTCCTTGCGCAACCCTTCCGGCAGCACCGTCGGCCTATCCTTCCCGCCCTTCCCCTCGCGTACGATCACTATGCCCCTGGCGAAATCCAAATCATTTACCCTCAGCCTCAGGAGTTCCAGGATCCGGAGACCAGCCCCATACATCAATCGCGCCATCAGCGCCGCTGTCCCGTCCAATTCCGCGAAAAGTCTTTTGCATTCCTCCTTTGTCAGGACCGTAGGGAATTTCGCGCCCCTCCTTGCAGGGCTGTAGCCATCCAGATCTCCAATATCCCTTTCAAGCACTTTCCTGAAAAAGAACACCAGGGCGTTCAAAGCCTGCCGCTGCGTCGAGGCTGATACCGTCCGATTTACCGCCAGCCAGGTCAGGAAACGCTTCACGTCTTCCGTATCCGCAAGCAGGGGATCCTTTCCGAACCAGTCGCAGAAACGCCATATCCAGTCGCGGTACGTCTGCTCCGTCCGCCACTTGTACTGTCCGACCCTCAGACATTCGACAAGCTTCTTCTCCCACACCGTCTTCCCCTCGTCCACCTTTTCAGGCTCAATCCGCCCTGCCAGACGTTCAACATCCTGGACCTTTTCTGACGGCGGAGCCTCATCGGTTTTAACGGGGTCGGACCCGGGACTTCTTCCTGAGGCACGAGGGAAAAGTACGGAACTGACCCCGCTTCCCACTGCCTCGTCATCGCCATGCTTCATTGCGTTCGAAAAAAACCAACGCAACGCAACCCGTTCAACAGACGATTCCGATTCCAGGGCCCCAAGCTTGGCCAGATACTCCTTCGCCGAATCAAAGCACGCCTTCTGCGAGTTGTTCTTCAGATATGACAGATATTTGATGATCGCGTTCTGGAATTGGGACTTCTCAGCATGCCCGAGCAACGGATCATCCTTGAGTTCCGAAGACCATTCCGGATACCAAAACACATGATTTC
>JBAQUG010000080.1:0-4013 GCA_049297395.1 Victivallales bacterium
AGCGAAGGCGGAAGCCCCATGCGTAAGCGTGGGGATGATGAATAATAAAATATAATTTTCAGCCCCCGCAGGGCGGCGGCACAACAATAAAACATTCGAACCATGTTAAAAATATGCGTATAGTAGACAGGCTAAAGCCCGTCCCTACCTTAAAAACATTCGTCCTATCCTAACTCAATACCTGCACTCCCTGCATGCATCCGCAAACGCCTGAAGGCATGCCGGATCACCGTGGAAGAAATGGTCCGACGGACAGCATATGTAGCCGGCATGATCCTTCGTCGCCTCGAAGCACTCGAACACAAGACGCCTCGCTGCTTCCGGAGTCCCGCGTTCAAAACCGGCGTTCTGGTCGAATCCGCCTATGAAGAATAATTTGCCCCCTGCTTCCTTCGAAGCCTTGCGAAGATCGCAGTCTCCACCCATCGACGGAGGAGTCATCGTCTCAAGTCCGTCAGCCCCGTTCTCAACCACAAGCTCGAGCATGGGCATGAGTCCGCCGCAGAAATGGTTGACTACTTTCAGTCCCGCCTCGTGCAGGAGCCTGTTCTGGCGCTTGTCGTAGGGCAGCCCGAATTCGCGGTAGAAATTCGGGCTGATCACAGTGCTCGAACCAGCTCCGCCACCGACTTCGACCATGTCCGCAGGCGTCCCCACCCACATTTCGGTGACTTTCAAAGTCTTCCTGACTATGGATTCGAGGATGTGGTGGAGGGTTTCCGGCTCGTCCATGCCAAGAAGGATTGCGCGTTCGGTGTCAAACATCGTACAGAAGCTCTGCCATGGGCTCCCCTGACCAGGACTGAACGGATGGGAACGGATTATCCCCCTGTCTCCAAGACGTTCCTTGGCATCGCGTATGGGCTTGAAGTCGAGTCCTGATGGAACCGGATAAAACGCATTCCATATTTCAAAGTCCTGGATATTCTTGATCGGATATTCTGTCTCCCACGCGGTGATCTCATTCCAGGCACCGGCATGATGAAGAGTCCCCTTTGGCGTCGTGATCGTCTCCTCCCAGCAGTGGTTGCCGTCGGAATCAACTCCGAGATCCTTGCGATCCTTCCGCCAGTTTGCCAGATCCCTGTCGTCATACTTGTATGCCGGCGAAACATAAATCGCAAAGTCCATTCCAAACTTCTCAAATGCCTGCCACTGGTCCATGCCACCGAGATAGGTCTTCAGATAATATCCCATCCAACTGTGCACCTGGCACGGAAGCCGGTCCGGCCGCCCATTGTTCAGCGCTACAAGCATTCTTTCGCGTGAAGTCATGATGATATTCCTTGGTTCAGTTAAGGTTGTTTCCTATTATTTTCCTGTATTCGTCCAGCATGATTTTATAACTTCCGGGAGGCATCCCTGCAAAAATGCAGTTTGACGTGGAGAAGATATACCTTCTACCAACACCGCCATGGGCCATGCAGTAGCGGACAGACTCGCGGATTTTCCCGTCATCGGCATCCTGAAGCATGTTGCATGCGACATTTCCCATGAGAATCCAATCGGGATATTGCTCCCTGACTTTTCTGATGTCCATATGTCCCTGCGGATCAACCGACTGGTACCCATCTATCCCCGTCGAATGGATTTGTCCGAGCACTTTGTCTATGCATCCGTCGGAATGGAGAAGTATTTTCTTTCCCATCCCATGTACATGCTGGACAATTTCCGCAAGATACGGAGTAACAAACTCACTGAAATGTTCAGGTGAAATAAATGGTGCGTCGTTGAAGCCGAAATCATATGTCCCGACAAAAAAATCCGCACCTGCATCGGCCATCCGGCTCAGGGCTTCCTTGGCTTTGGCGCACTTTATCCGCGCCTCCGCGTGAAGCTGTCCAGGCTGTTCAAAGAGCCTGACTACAAAATCCATGATATTTTCACCGGTTGGCATCCAGAAGACACCCCCTCCCTCATATCCTGCCACAAGAGCCCTGTCACCGATTTTCTTTTTCATAATATTAATGTCTTCCGTCCCATAACCTCCGGGAACGGCCCCCCATCCAAGCTCATCGACAAGCCGGCTGTAAACCTCGGCGTTGTAGTTCCATATTGCACGGTTTTTCTCATCCTGCGAAGAATAGGTGGCATTATGGACAGAGGCCGGATCTATTCCGAAGAACTCCTTTTCAATCTGGAAAACCAGCTCCCAGTGGGGTGGAACATCGGGAACTCCTCCTTGAAGAATAATTTCCATTCTTTGCTTGTTGGTCATTGAAGCATATCCCATTTTATTTAAGATTTATGGAAGATTTAATTTAACTTGAAGTTCCTTTATTTCTTGTGCTGTTTTGATATTATGGTATTCAGGATTGATGAAATTCAATTTATACGAGCAAACAGCGTGATAAGCGGCGCATATTCCAGACGGATAAATATCAAACACAGGATCGTCTACCAAGTCCTCACTGAAATAAAAACCGTGAAGATCATCCGCATGTGGACGCATTACGAGTAATAAATTTCTCGAAGAAGACTTCCAGAAATTTATTGTTTCGACAGCAACTTCACGAGTTCGGTGTTGAGGTAGACTGTCTCCTTGCCGCACTTCTGGGATTTCAGGACGCCGATCTCCTCGAGATCCTTGAGGTATTTCGAGGCTGTCTGGCGGACAGCGATATCCTTGCTGACAAGGGATTCGATTTTAGTATAAGGTTTTTCGAAGAGGGTTTCGACTAATTCCTTGGAATAGATGATTGGAAGTTCCTGCTTAACTTTCTCGCAGGTGGAATCCATGAGCTGTCTAATCTCGACGATCCGGTCGATCGTCTGGAGCGCAGTCTCCTCGACGCCCTGGAGCATGTATAGCACCCAGCTTTCCCAGTCGTTCTTCTCGGTCACGCCGCGTATAAGGAAATAGTATGCGGCCTTCTTCCGTATGATATAGCTGCTCAGGTAGAGAACAGGAAGATCAAGCAGGCCCTTGTTTGCAAGGTAGAGGACATTTATGATCCTGCCGGTTCTGCCGTTGCCATCGAAGAACGGATGTATCGCCTCAAACTGGTAATGCGCGACCGCCATCTTGACCAGCGGATCGAAATCACTGAAGCCTTCATCGTTGAGAAATATCTCCAGGTTCCGGAGCTTCTCACGGATGATATTCTCGCCTTCAGGAGGCGTATAGACGATTTCTCCGGTCTTCCTGCTCTGCACTTTTGTTCCCGGCTCGTTGCGGATTGCAGAATCAGACTCCTTGAGCTGCTGGGCGATCTTGATGAAGAGTTCCGTCGTAAACTTCTTCGTCTCCTGAAGTTCGGTGTGCGCGGCCCAGAGGGCTTCACGGTAGCTCAGAACTTCCTTCGTTGCCGGATCCGGGTTCTTCATGTTCGCGGAAAATGCCCTGAAAAGATTGTCGCTGGTCGTAAACACATTTTCAATCTCCGAACTGTCCTTGGCTTCCTGGAGGGTGATGTTGTTGATGAGGATGTCCTGGTTGGGGATGACGAGGGCCTTGCCATTGAGCTCGGCAAGGGCCGCCCGTGATTTTATCACCTGCTTGAGGATGGTCCTGGTCTCCACTTCGGCTTTTGGCGGAAGAAGAGGCAGTTCATTGTAAGGTTTTTCAGGATGAAAGGACATTATTGTCTCTTGTTGTCTCCGGCCGTCAGATGCTGATAGCTGGCTGACCATATTACTTTTTAGCCTTCTTCAAAGTTTTAGCATCCAGTTCATTCTGCGTCCTGCTCCTGTCTTTCCCTCGGATGGGCCCGACGTCCTAGTGGAGCCGGGCTCAGTCTCGCTCGTGCGGATGACACTTCTTATGCGTCTTCTTAAAATCAACAGTTAATTTAGCATAGTGCTTCAACGTGTCCAACGATTCATGCCAGGGCACTTCCTTGAAGTGGTGCATGTCCGCATAATATTCCGAATCTAATACTGGACATCCCTCCTAATCCCCTAATCCTAACCCGAGATATTTTAACATATTGACAATGTGCATGATATGTATTATTTATCCCTGTTTATTGGCCTTAAAATAAAATAAAGTGTAATCGTTGCTGACCTTGTCC
>JBAQUG010000081.1:0-7247 GCA_049297395.1 Victivallales bacterium
TTAGTATATATACATATCATATTTTGTCAAATAAAAATCGCCGCGAAAAAGAAAATAATTAAAAAAATAATCAGGAGCAAACTTCAGGGAGAATTAGTGCGAAGAAAATCTGATTCTTTGTTGCTGAGGGAGGAGACGGCTCTCGCCGGGATTTATGCGCCTTCGGCGTACAGCTAACGCTACATCCAATACACAAGCTGAAGCTTACCCTCCAACGTAATTCTCAGATTAAAAACTCACGAACTCCAGAGCTTTCGAACTTCCTATTACTTTCTCGCGCAGCGACGCTGAGACGCAGCGATATAACCACGAAACAGACAGAATAAAAGATTCTTTAACCACCAGTCTTCGCCAAAGCGCTACGCCCTGGCACGCTAACGTACACCCTTCGACAAGCTCAGGACAGGCTAACGAAGAGACACTAACGACGCATGGTCCGTTTATAAATTCCGAGTCATAAAAACTTCCGCACTCTAGAACTCCAGAACTTTCGAAGTTCTGCTGACCACGGATTACTGGCCTCTGATTACCGTTCCCCTGTCCACGGATTACTGGCCTCTGATTACCGTTCCCCTGTCCTACCGTCCTACCGTCTGGCTGCCTCCCGGTCCTGCTGACTTTCCCTTATCACGACAAAGTTCACCGCATATCCTACGCCCAGCATGATCCAGAACACAGGCGCTACGGATATAAGGGAATCGTTGAAGAAGGCGGTTATCATATAGGCGGTAGTGCCGAGAAAGACTCCCAGTGATATGGTCGTGTAGATGGAGCGCGTCATATTTGCCAGTATTATCTTGATGCTCGTGGCGATATACGAGATGAAAACAAGAAGGATGCATATAAGGGAGACAACTCCTGTGTTTAATGCAATCTGCAGATACATGTTGTGGGGCTTGTCGATTATCAGATATGGATCAGCGTAATATTTCATTTTTGCGACATAGTCAAGCTGGGGAAAATGAAGGGCAAAGGTATCAGGTCCGTTGCCCAGGATAACAGTATCTTTCAGCATGGGGATGGACCTGGACCATCCATAAAAGCGTGTCGCCTTCCTTTCCATGCCTTCGAACCCCCAGGAAGGAACTTCCTTTACATCCGTAATTCCAAACCTCTCATCGTAATTCTTGAATCCCTGGTTTGTTATGGCGACTTGAATGATGAGTTTTCTGTAATACAGGAAAAGAACATTGTTCTTTGCAAGGTTAAACATGAATTTTGAATACTTCGGATAGTTAAATACGTACCCATTCCTCTTTTTATCAAAGGTTGGAACGAGCTGATTCCCATCCCCTGTGAAAAATTGCAGGTCATTCCCGATTAACCTGATCTTCATGTCTGCATCTATTGTTGAGTAATAGATCGTGTCAGAGGTGATCTTAATATCCTTTATCTCGTCCTTTGGCTTGGTCTGGAAGATATCCTGATTCTTAGTTGGCTGCGCGTCCGAGTCGGAAGCGGTTATTATCCTGTCAGCCGTATCCAAAAGTCTTGAGAACTGCATGGTAATAGTGCTTTTCGAGAAGAAGTTCAAAAAGAGGAATAATACGGTAAACAAGCAGATGATGAGGATTGAATTTATGCATATGGACCGAACGGAACTGCCTTTTGATTCCTTCTTCAGCGGATTATACCGGAAGACAGCGACGATGAATAAGATCAGGATCGAGGCGGCAGCTCCGAGGTACCCTGCCCTTGAAAGACAGCCAAGCCAGTTGGTGAAGATAAGCATAGCCAACATGCAGTAAATCAGCTTTCTTTTCTTGTTGGGATCATAGATGAAGAGCACAATCGAGAGCAGAAGCGTCATCTCCATGAAGCTCCCAACGAAATTGGTGTTATAAAGTGTTGTGTAGACCTGATGGACGGCGAAGCGGAAATCAAGGGTCAGCGCATCCCTGTACTTGCCGGGGATGAGCATCATCTGCCCCAGGCTGGTCTTGAATAAATCAAGCACGTATGTCTTCCCAAACAACTGAATCGTTCCGATGAATTGGAAGAGTCCTATCAGGGAGGCAAAAAAGGCCGAGAAGAAGAGCCCAGTCAGAATCAGCTTCAAGGCTCCTCTGTTCTGGGCGACATTCAAGGTTATGACGAAGACAAGGATATATCCGAGGATGACAAACAGCCCTTCGTATCTGTCCGGGAAACCGAAAAGGGCAGTGTCCTTGTGTTTTGCGAATACAGTTGAGAGGATGGCTGTCAAAGCATATATCCCGACAGGTACGTATATCCAGGTCTTCGTGAGAGCTATCTTCTTATTTTTTACACCAATAAGAAAAATTAAAAATGCGATCAATGTAAAAAATAAGAACCATACCATCTTGTAGTAGGAGAAAAAATCGTAATTTGTGCCGGTGGGCCAATACATGGCTGTGTCCGGCGGGAGGGGGACAATCCTCAGATGCACTATCAGCGGTATGAACGCGGCTATAGCTGCAATGACAGCAGCTGTGATATTCCCCTTTGCATTAGAGGCAAAATCTTTGAATATATCAAGCAGCGTTGCTCCGCAGCATAATATTTTTCCCTTAATTGCCATAAAGACTTATTTGTCAACTCCTGATTTTGATCTGTCTTTTTATTTGCATATCTCTTTATCCCGAAAGGGATAGGGTAATAAAGCCTGTGGTTTCAACCACAGGCAGGTCATAAAAAATCCATTAGTCTTGAAGAGACGGAGGTATTCCCTGATATGCTTCGTCCTATCGTTGCATCTTGCCATTTTCCACTCCGTCCATTCAGGACGGAATCACTTTCTTTATACTACCTATGGTTGAAACCATAGGCTTTATCACCAAGCGCCTTCAGCGCCAAAACCATAAACTTAATCAATTAATTGAGCCTGGGGCTTCATTATGTAAAGATTCACTGAAGTATGTAGTCCGGTGAATATTTACCCTTGAACATAATCAGGCACTAGGTAAAATCAAGGAAAATATTCCTGAAAAACTAGAAAGCTGCTGCAAGTGAATTAGAAAGTGAGGACAATTGAACCAATTGATCTGATTTCAAAACATCTGAATTTAAGGAGCGCCGACCTCCAGGTCGGCATCAAGAGCCGGCCTGGAGACCGGCGTTCCATTTGAGAAACGAAAATGCGGAAGTTCGACAGTTTTCAGCTCTAGATTTTACAATACAAACCTTGCTGTGATTTTGATTCTCCTCCGGAGAAACAAACTCGCAGCATATATTAGTTAGTGTATCTTTGTTAGTGCAGATTAGTGGTTAAAAAGTCTTTTGTTTTTTTGTAATAACCGGCATTATGGAGTTTTATCAATTCAGATGGTAAAACCTCTATTTCCGAGCTATTTTATGGGTTAGACTAGACTCATCCCACAGGACGTTGAAGTGCATAATCGACGGGGCGAAGCTTGCCTGCATGTCATGAATCAGGGGTCAGGGGTCGGCGAGGAATAATAATGTAGAGTTCGCCGTCTCGGCGAAGATCTTAATTCTTTCTTGCCCGTGACGGGCAACTCTACATCAAGGCAGGCGAACGGAATCGGCTCGAAGAGGAATCATGCCGGCAGGTTGCCGGCGTTCCGAAAACTTCCAAAGTCAAATTTAGATTTCACCACTGATTGGAAGTTCGAAAGTTCTGGAGTTCTAGAGTTCGAAAGTTTTCAGGACTCGGGATTTAAAAACAAACCATGCGTCGAATGATATTTTATTGTTATAAAAAATAGCATTCAACGCATATGTATCGTTAGTGTATCTTTTTAGTGCAGATTAGTGGTAAAGAAGCATTTGCGTGTAATGGATTAGCTTGTTAAGGCTTAGCGCTTTGGCGAAGACTGGTGGTTAACAAGTATTTTTTATTTTTCAGCATTATGCCTTTGGCTTGATTATATTCGTTGGAATGTTAGACTTTATTCTTCAGACTTAACTTTGCAGCAAGGAGATAGCCCATGAAAATATTCTCTAAGAAAACAATCGTATTCTTTGTGTTTTCAATTTTAACAACAGCAGTGATTGCCATGGCAGTAATTGCTGCGGAATCTTCCACAGCAGGCGCAGCAGCGCCAGCCACAACAGCTAACACAGCGCCCACAGTTTCCACATCAGGGGCGCAAGCTCCAGCCACAAGCGCAAACATTGCTCCTTCAACTGCAAATCCAGCTGACACTTCTGCTGCTACAGCTGCAGACACCACCAATCCTGCAGATGCTGACAATATAAGCAGTGTCAAATCTGCCGTGGGCGCCTTAAAGGAATTTGGTTATGATTACCTGAAAACCGACGGCCCCGCACAGGGCACGTCAAATGCTATTCTCGGCGACTATATCTTGAAATCCGGTGATGAAATAGTGATTGATATCTGGGGTGATGTCAATCTCCATTACAAGCTTCCCATACAGCAGGATGGGTTCATCGATATATTGAAAGTCGGGCGCGTCTATGTCCACGGGATGGAACTCAACACTGCAAAGGCAAAAATCCTTAAAGCCTTAAGCCAGGCATATGCTGCGTTTATCAACGCAGATAATCCAGGTTCCGGCAGCTCCATAGTCGACATAACACTCGGGAAGAACCTAGGAATTAAATTATTTGTGACAGGCGAAGTTGCAAAGCCGGGCGAAGTCAATCTTGACGCCGCATCAGCCTCAGTAATGAACGCACTGAAACAGGGGGGAGGCGTCAATCCCCTAGGGTCTCTGAGGAATATTGAAATCAGAAAAATGAAGGACGGAAAAGTCAACACCTTCGACCTTTATAACTTCCTTTTGAAAGGAAACTTAAGTTCAGAAGACAAGTATCTCAATGATGGCGACATCATCTACGTACCGCTCAGAGGAAAAACTGTTACGCTTAAAGGCGCCGTTGCAAAACCCGGAATATACGAGCTTAAAAAAGATGAGAACTTGAACAAGCTTCTCGAAATAGCCGGCGGATATTCCGTTGATGCAATCAAAGAAAAAGTTAAAATTGAAAGATATGACCCTGTAAAAGGTGAGGAATTCCTCGACATTGATTTAATTACCGGTAAAGATATTGATTTATATCCGAGAGATTCTATACGCTTCACGCTGATGCCAATTAAAAAAGTCAGGGATATCCTGACTGTCAGCGGAAGCGGGGTAAAAAATCCTGGAACTTATGAATACAAAAAAGGGTCGACCCTCACCGATCTTGTTGCGCAAGCTGGCGGACTCTATAAAGATGCCTATCTGGACAATGTAATCATCCTCCGTACCAATGCGGATCTGACGAAAGAAATCGTAAGGGTGAACATTGCTGATACCAACAACAAACCATTTGTCCTCAACCCTATGGACAAGATAATCATCTATTCCCAGTTTGAGATGAAAGGCCAGGATAAATTCGTCAGCATATCAGGCATTGTCAGCAACCCCGGGAAATATATGCTCAACAAGGATATGACCCTCCAGGACCTTCTTTTCATGGCCGGTGGGTTTGACGATCCGGACCGGGACAAGAAAATATACATGGAGAGGGCTGACCTTTTCAGGAAGAAAAACCTGGGAGAATTTGAAATCATTCCTTTTAATATTTATGAGGTCCTGGGCAACAAGACAAGCGTAAAGCTTTCGAGCGGAGACAGCGTAAGGATTTACTCGGTAGACGAGATCATCCCTAAAAAATACATTGAAATCAGAGGTGAAATTAAAAAACCAGGGAAATATGAGTTTACAGAGAACATGAATATTGCCGACCTCATAAAAGCCTCAGGAGGATTTACTGAATCCGCAAATCCAGAAAGAGTGGATGTCGGGCGGTTAAAGAGGGAAGCTGATATTGAGAAAAAGGAAGCTATACTTTTAAACTACAATTCCAATGAGAACAGGCTGTTCTTGCTGAAGGAGAAGGATCTGGTAATCATCCCGAAAAATCCATACTTCAATTTAAATGAAGCTGATGTCGTATTATCGGGGAAGATTAATTTTCCCGGTACATATAACTATATTGACAACGAGAAATTATCATCGCTTATCGAGAGGTCTGGAGGCTTTAAGAAAAATGTGGTCATCGGCAAGGCAGTTCTAAAAAGGGACGGGATGCTCTCAGACATATATGTTAATGAAGCCATAGAGGATCATGACAGCGCGCAGAATATCACCGTGAAGCCCAGCGATGAAATTGAGGTTATGGAAATACAACCCTGGGTTTTCGTTTCAGGCTCTGTTGTCAAGCCAGGCCGCTACGTCTATAAGGAAGGTGAAGATTACCTGTATTATGTAAATATGGCCGGTGGATATATACGCGGCTTTACTCCTAATGAGATCCTCATCAAAACATATGACGGACGAATTCTGAACGGAAAGAGACTCCTATGGTTCAATCCGGAAGTCCCGATGGACAGCACGATTGATATACAGTAAAGGGGAAGTTCGGAAGTGCGAAAATGCGTAAGTTCGGAAGTTTAGATTAAACTTGAAAACCAAACCACTAATCGACACTAACGGGAACACTGATGGGAAGTTCGAAAGTTCGGGAATGCGAAAGTGCGAAAGTTTTCAGTTCTAGATTTTACAATACAAACCTTGCTGTGAATTTGATTCATCTCCGGAGAAGCAAACTCGCAGCAAATATTCGTTAGTGTCTCTTTTTAGTGCAGATTAGTGGTAAAGAAGCATTTGCGTGTAATGGATCAGCTTGTTAAGGCTTAGCGCTTTGGCGAAGACTGGTGGTTAAAAATATTTTTTGATGTTTTTCGTGTGATTAGTGTGTTTCGTGGTTTATAAAATTGGTTGCGGCGCAAGCTGCTCTAGGAATAGTAATGGGAAAATAAAATGAATAATCCTCTTCCACAATATCCTGACAATATTCAGGAAAACGAAATCAGTATCTTTGATATCCTGTCAATAATTCTTCGTTATAAAATACTCATAACATGCCTGTTTCTAATTGGGTTTGTCCTTGGGGCAGGTTACGCAGTAGCATTCTATACCAAGAATTATGAGTCAACAGGCGTGATACTGCTTGGCAACCCCATGTCCTACTCTGCAAAAACTGATTTTGATTTATCCGGCACTGGCAAATCCGGCAATGTCATAGCAAGCACATATGAAGCCGTGATATACTCCAACGACACATTGAAAAGTATCTTGGAAATGGAAGTCTCCTATAAGAAGGACGGGGTGGAGAAGAAGAGTCCGCTGATGGAATATTTTGTCTGCAACGACATGCCCGACGGGATACGCAAATTAAAAAAATCCCTTAAGCTGAATTTCAATAAGAATACCTTTGTGCTCAAAATTTCAGCTACGACTGCAGATCCAAAA
>JBAQUG010000082.1:0-37936 GCA_049297395.1 Victivallales bacterium
GGGCATTTGACGGGAGATACAGGCGGTAAATATTCACTGAACCATGTTCGTTCAGTGAATCTTTACATCTAATAAAACGCGAAACAAACAGTTCTTCATATTTTACTTGGAGTACGAATTCAGTAAACGAGAGTAGTTTACTGAATACGTACAATGCATGGATTCCCGTCCCAAAGGGCTGGCGTTCTTCCGTCCGCTTATCACGTTGCTATCTCGTCGATATCCTCTTGAACAGCAGGGGCGCGATTATCCTGGCGTTGGACTGGCGCAGGATATTGCCCTTGTCCGCATAGAACATCCTGCAGAACTCAAAGGCGGAATCGGTTATTTTCTTCTGGTTCTGATGGAAGCTCGAGAGGTTGTTCTGCATCGCCAGATTGGAATTGTCATAACCCAGGATCTCGACATCGCCGGGGAATGCAACCTTCTGCTCTTCGAGGCATTGGATGATGCCGCTGGCATAGACGTCATTGGCGCCGATCAGAAGCGGCCGACGGGCTTTATTTATTTTTTCCATCAGTTTTGCTGTTGCGTCGTGGGCGTTCCTGGTGCGGGCATCCTGCTCCGTATAATACGGACCCTTCGCATCGCGTCCGTCCTTGCCTGCGGGAGACCCCAGACAAATCTCCATAGGAATTTTGTTTTGGTCTGCAAAGCGCCTGGCAACCTCAATCCGGGGCTGTTCCCAGCTCAAATCAACCGTTCCACCCAGATATGCCAGGTAATCAACGTCTGAAAAATCCCTGCAGAGACAATCATGTATGCCGCTTAAATGATTTGTCGAAATCCAGTCGACTCCTTCAGTGAGCCTGTGGGCAAAACGGTTGACCTGGTCGAAATCCTGGACATACATGACCGGCTTGATCTGGTTCTTCAGAAACAAATGCAATGGCAGCTGATCTATGAACTTATCATTTAGAAAACAGAAGAACCACTCGACCTTGTTCTCCTTAAGCGACCTGGCAACGTCATCAAAATTCCGCCACTTCTCCTCCCTGAGATTGTAAATAACCAGGCGTCCGCCAGCCCGCGCAGCCTTTATTTCAAGCTCACCGGTTATCCGCCAGGGCAGGAAATCAGTCCGCGCCTGCCCATCACGGTCACCTATGAAAATCGATGCGATGCATGATCCTTCCAGGAATTTGCCGGACATATTCTGATTCAACCTGTCAACCGCGGCAGCCTGGTTCCTGACAACCCTGCTTCCACGTTTCTGGCCGGTATCGATCAGACCATCCCTGCGCAGGTCCAGCAGGGCACGTCTGACCGTGCGCTTGCTGACCTTGAACATCTTTTCAAGCTCGCTCTCGTATGGAAGATAATCCTGGCCTTCAGGCATCTTCTCTATATAGGCAAGCAGGCCTTTTTTTACAATCTCAAATTTCGGAATATTCATGTCCAACCAGCCCTTTTGTATTTCGCATATGATAAATTAACGTTGCTTAACGGAGACTTCCATCGTCTTCTTCCCATCGAAAGGAATGATGAAGCAGCGTGTGGAGTGATCGTAGAGGCATTTGACACGCTTGCCGTCAACACTAACCCGCGCAGCGGATTTCGCCTGGATGACCACTTCTCCCGACATCTCACCTGCGATCTGTGCCGACAGACAGCCGGGCGCAGTGTCAAGCGCTATCACGCGCAAGCCATCCGCACGGACAATCACCGGATGCGACGGAGCCTTCTCGGAACGGATGAGTTCCAGCTTAGCGGTCCTGCCTTTGAAGGCCGACCATGCGATCTTGCGCGATCCGGCAGGCAGCGCCTTGCCGTTAAGCTTGAGGGAGCCGACATGATTTCCACGTCCGCTAATTTTCAGATCGACAGCCACGCCGTGCAGTTTCAATCCAAGGATACTGATGGATTTGTCGCCCCACGGGGTCAGCGTCAATCCCTCGTGATCGAAGTCCATTCCCGCAAGCCCCATGTAGAGGCCGGCATACCAGCTCGTGACTGCCTGCAACTGCTTGCAGCCCGGATTGTCGGGACCAAGTTCAGCCTCATTCTCCGCTTCCGGGGTGAAGGCTTCCGGAGCGGTGTGATGCCGCCAGAACCAGTCCACGTCGCCGGTCCATGCCTTGAGGCCGTAGTCGTCGCCCACCAGCTTATGGACGTTGAGGTAGAAGTAATCGGCGGTCGGGTAGCTTGATCCGAGCTGGTTGCCATCCGCCATCCAGGCAGTGTCCCAGTGCGGCAATGAAAGCAGGCACTTGTCGGAACGCAGATGCTTGTCCATGAATTCGGAGATGCGTCCCGGCGCGTGCGAGACCAGTTCGCGGGCGAACGGCGTAATCCAGAAAATGGCCTGGCAGCAGTAGTGCTTTCGCGGTTTCAGAGTCTTCGAAGAACAGGACGAGATGAAATATCCTTTCTCCTCGTCATAAAGATAGTTGACGAAGCTTACGCGCAGGCGCTGAGCCCAGTCACGGCATTCGCACGCCAGCTTGGCATCTCCCAGCGCATCGGCGAGGAACTCCATGCCGCGCAATGCCTGATAGAGAAACGAGTTGTTCAGCGAGCTGACATCATTGCCGTCCTCCTCCATCGCCTCCGGGAAGTCTGGCCACAGGGCGTTTCCGGAAACAAGTCCGGTGTGTCTGATCTCATCCCTCCGGCAGCGGTCGAGGATGAATTTGCAGGTAGGCATGACCTCCTTTGCAACGGACAGGTCTCCAGTCGTGGAGACATAATGGTAGAGACTTGCGATGTACTGGCACTGTGCAGGGAACGGTCCTTTCAGCGCCAATCCGAACTGCGAAGTGTAGGCGTGCGGAATTCCATATACCGGGTGAAGACTCTCCTGGAAGAAGCGAAGTGTCTCGGCCGTGTATTCAGGCTCGTTGGCAAGAGCGCATGGCACCATCGGCGTCATGCCGTCCCAGCCCCAGACAAAATAGCCGGCGGCGGTGCCGCGCACGGCGCCGGGGCGGTCTGGCAACTTCATAGATTCTATAACTTCCGGATATTGTCCGAAAGCCGAACTGAGCACCGGATCGCCAACGTCGATGCGCGGCCGTGCCAGCAGACGTTTTTCGTAGCCGCTCAAAAGCTGATCGCATTCCCTGTGCACGCTCCTGGAGAGTTCTGCGAGGCGCTTGGTCAACTGTTTCCGCTCGGTGGCGAATACAACATAATAGGCGACATCTTTGCCTTTGATGGGTTTGCTGTCGAGATAATATTTGCTGCGGCGGTGGTATCCGCGGCGGACCTTCAGGGGGGCATCGCAGCCGATCCCGATCCAGGTGGTGGCCTTCGGCGCATCGCGCTGCTCGTGCTTCAGCCCCTTCTGCGCGAGACCGCTGTCATCGACGCCTGGCGCCACTTCCGGATTTTCGTCAAGACATGAAACTATCAACGCGTTTTCCTTTGGCTGGAATGCGAATTCCTCCCATGTCCGGTTTGCGCGTGAAATGGCAGTGCAGGCCTCCTGGTGCACCATGTCGAACTGCACCGGCAGACGGCGTGGGTTGCGAATTACGCGGGCGCGCTGTACCAGGGCATCCGGAAGAAGCAGCAATTCGTGTGAGAACTCGACACCGTCGATCTCACAATGGCTGCCGTATCCGAACGGATAGAGCCGGGTATCGTTCAGAGTCAGATAGTACCGCTTCTCGCCGATGCGCACGCAGACCCTGAACAGCTTCACCCAGGCGCTCTCCGCGTCGCCTTTGAAAAAATCCTTCGCGCCGAGATGCTGGTTGCCCCAGTAGCTGGCACCGAGCAATCCTCCGTGCGCGCCGACGGTCGCGAAAATACGTCCGTTCGAAAAATGGTCGCGCACAAGCCCGCCGAGCCCGTGCGGTGCAACAGGTGTAATCTCATCAAACCGGAGTTGTTCAGTCTTCTGCATGGAATATCGTTCCTTTATGTTTCAATGTTTTTCGTGCCTTTATTTTTCCGCCCGCGCGGCTGGATACAGGTCGATGGATATTTTCTGGATGTCCCAGTTGAAAGCCTTCTTAGTCATCATATCGGCGATGGTCTGATCCTGGTTGGCAAGGACGAACGTGTTCTCCTGTCCGAACCTGAGCTCGCTGGTGATGTCGATGTCGCAGATGTTGCCCAGCCCGTGATGATGGCGCCGCACCAGCCGTCCATTGACCCATGCGCCGAGGACGCTTCCCCGCGCGCCTTCAATATGGAACCGTATGCTGTACTTCCCTTCCCATTCCTCTGGGATGAAAAACGAGCGCGTCGGATCTTTAATCGTACCCTTTCCTGGCAGTGCAATAGCGGCGGACACACCCTTCTCGTCGCTGCCGTTCCATGCGCCATCGAGCGGTATCGACTTCTCTGGCGGTGTGGCGTGATAGAGGTAGACGTTGCCTACGATGCCGGAAACCGGCTTGCCCTTGAACTCGTACGCGATCACGTTTTCCTTGTCGGTCAGGAGTTTTGTGACGTCGTACTCCGCGTACGATCCGCCCGGAAAATCCTGGAGCATGCTGCCGTTGAGCGAGAGTTTCGCCTCGCCGACGTAATGCGGTCCGGACCATGAACCGTTGACCAGATATATTTTTCCGCCCCCGGCGTTCCATGATTTCGGAACGGAGAAGGTCTTGCGGATCCAGAGAGGCTTGTCAGCCGGCGCACCTTCAATCGTGAACACTCCGAGGTCGAAGGTCTTCCACGTCTTATCGTCGAAACCAGGCTTGGCCCAGGCATCGCCAGCCGGTGCCACGTCCGTCAGCTTCGCCTCGTAGCGCAGATCGAGAGTGGGATCGATCCAGCGTCCCTTTGTATAAGGAGTGAAGTCGATGACAGGTTTCGCGAGTTCATGCCAGATCCGTTTCTGATAACCCCACCAGTGCGCGACTGCATCCGACGGTTCAAGACAGCCGGTGGCCCTGACAACCTTGACTTCCTTGGCCGGCATTGCGACTTTCGCAACGGCCTCTCCATCTCCTTGTCCCGAGCCTGCCTGCGGTGAGCCTGTCGAACCCGTCGAGGGGTCCTGTCCTGAGCTTGCCGAAGGGTTCCATTCGAACGGCAGATCCTTCTGTCCATCGACCCCGTAGCATACGAGGCTGGCCGGCTTCTTCGGCAGACGCATCCTGATCGTAGTATCTACATCCTTTTCATTGTTCCAGCTCACGAGGCAGGCGATGAGATCAAGTCCGTTGTTGGAACGGTATGGCTGCGGCCAGACGAGGCGGTTGTCCGCAACGCACGGCGCTGCGGGATATCCTGCGCCGTCCAGAAGGTCGGCAAAGAAATCCGTTTCAATCGGCTCAGGCCACCAGACGCCCGTGCGGTCCTGGCTGTCGCGCCAGAATGCCGAACCCAGCGCAATCACGGCGCCTTTGCCGAGTTTGCGCTTGACGATTGCAGGCGCACCATTCTCGAACGTGGCGAGCACCTCGGAATCTGCGCCAGGCTTGAGTTCGACGCTAATCAGATTGTGGTTGCCACCGAGCCAGTCCACCGACCTGCCCTTGTCTGGGAATGTCTTTCCGGCAAGCGCCTTGAAGACGTTCTGATCCTTCTTTATTGTTACCGTGCCATCGCCGACAGGCCTGATCTTGGCGATTTCGCAGCCGGTCAGTTTCCTGATCGGCCAGGTGTCTGGTTCGAGCATGCTGTTGCGTCCGGTGAACGGGAAGGTGACGAATACGCCGCCCGCCTTCACCCATGCCTCGATCTGGTCGATGGTTCCGACTGGCATGGTCTCGTTGCCGCAGTCGACCATCACGCCATAACCGTACATCTTGCCGTCGGCAACGCCGCCATCGTCGAGGTAGCAATAGGATTGTCCGATGGTCTGGAGCGTGCCGCGTCCGATATCCCAGTTCCATGGCGACTGGATCTCGCGGGTCGTCTCGCCGAGCTTCGGAAACGGTGTCCATCCGACCAGGCCGGTGGTCATCTTCGAACTGCGGTAGAGGAGAACCTGCGGGCCATGGAGATCGTACTTGCCCATCTGTTTGATGATGGTATTGTGATCCTCCCAGAACTTCCTGAGTTCGGGGACGCGGGTGTAAGTGTTCGCCTGGAAGACGGCGTCGTGCCCGTTCAGTCCCGCGAGGAATGTGCGGCGGAAAGAGTCGAACTGGTCGGCGAGATTGTTTGCGGGGCCCGCAGTCTCGCTGGTGGCAGGCAGGTCATAGAGATAGCTGTAGCGCTTGTACCAGGGGAAGTACCACATGCCCTCGCCTGTGAAGTGTCCGAATCCGCCGTACTGGGTGGCGAGCTTCAGCCAGCGGTCCTCGCCGAACTTGATTGGCGCCATGAACTTGATCGGTCGGTCGGGATCAACCTGGCGCATGCCGTCGAGTACGATTCGCCACGCCTCAAACTTGGAGTTCTTGTGCCACTCGTGCCATGTGATCCAGAGCTGGTTCATGTCCTTGCCGAGGTAGGGGAAAACCTTCGGCGCCTGAGTCGACAGGAAGATCCTGCCATCCCATAGCGCACCCTGGAGATGCAGGGCGATTTCGTTGGCGCCTGACTTCAGGAGCTTCGTGACATCAAGCGCGCCCCACGAGCCGATCTCGCCAGCCTTCTGCCCGTTGACATATACTTCATGGTACCGCATGTACTTGCCGAGATGGATGCCGTCGAAGCTGATCGGGAACCAATAGAGATAGATTTTCGATTGCCGATTTTCGATTGCCGATTGAAGATTGAGCTGGGCGGGCGTCATGTCGAACGAGCGGCGGAACCAGAACGTCATGCCCGCGCTGTTCTTGTCGCCGTTCAGCTTGTAGATGTTCTTGTCTCCGGGCATGTTGAGAAGGGACCATGCGGAGCCGTCGATATTGCCGTTCCACCATTTCTCCTTGACGCCGGGATATCTGTCCTCCGGCGACTTGGCGAGCCACGCATCGTCGATCTTGGTGCCGACGCCGTTCTCGAGGCGCGACCACCATTTGCCTTTGAGATCGACGACCTGTCCGCCGAGGCCTGCGAAAGTCGCAAATTCGGGGATTGTGACTTCATCCCAGTCGTTGAAGGCATGCCCGGGACGACCGTACATCCTTGAAAGTTCGGCGAGCGTGACGCCCTGCTTCCGGAGGTATGCCTGCCAGTTCTTGCGGGCCATGGTGGAATAGTCGTCGTGGATGTCATACCACTCGTTGTGGGCAAGCTCGCCGTGCGGATGCATCCAGCCTGTCATGAGCGGTTCGGCGGCGTACGGCTTGATCATGTCCATGGTCTTGACGGCCATGTAGTGGTGGACGCCGAGATCGTTCCAGGAAAGATGAGGCTGGGTGATCCAGAACGTGCCGAAACCGTGCCAGCCGGTCATCATGAAGTCGGCGGGCTGTTCCATCAGATCGGGGAAGCGGCGGGCGCTCCAGTCGGCTCCACCGGCCTCGCCGTAGACCCGGCTGGAAAGCGGCAGACCGGCTTCATTGGCCTTTTTCATAAGCCAGCCGGCCTCGGTGTTCTTGACGATGCCGTCACTGGTGTCGAAGCCCGCCGGATCGAGCCACAGCTCAAAACGGAATTTATACTTCGCAGCGAAGTCGAAATCCTCGACGGGATTCTTAACCTCTTTTTTGCCATCGTACTTTGCAGCAAGCCCCATCCAGTCGTGGACGTTGGCGTAGCCGCCAAGCCCGTACCATCCCCATCCGTAGCGGTCATATCGGTCGAGATATGCCGGATACTCGGCCGCTGTCAGAGCAGTCGATGAGAGACTTTTCTGATCTGCGAGATATGCGGACAAGGTTTTCGAAGTCGCACCGATAACGATCCTGGACTCGGCTCCATCGACGCAGACTGCGAAGGTCGCACCGCCGGGAACAGTGAGTGCCGGAACGACAGCCTCTCCTACTTTCAGCCTGGCGTCCTCGACGCCAGGCGACAGGCGCAGATCGGCCATGAATTTGCCGGCCAGCGTCGAAGCCTTCAGCGGCGACTGGCAGCGGAACAGAGTTGACCACGCCTTGCCTGCATCCGATTCATAGGCTCCACGGACAACATCGACCCGTCCGAAACCGCGCAGGTCCTGTGCGGCAGATTCGGAAGTCTCGTAGACCTTGCGCCACTCGGCAGCCGACGCACCCGTCACGCACGCCACCATCAATCCCGCGACAGCCGCCATTGAACCGGCAAATCCTATTCTTCCCATGTCAGGCTCCTTTACTTTTAATGTCTGTTTCTATCTTTTACTGCATCCATCCGAGTGATTGAAGTTTCTTGAAAACAGACCGGGCAAAAACCAGCTCCCCTCCGGAATTCAGGTGGACGCCATCCTTGGAACTGACAAGATGTTCCTGTGACATAGGCCTGGTTTCCCAGATGGCCACACCATCCTTATAACTGAGCAGTTCAGTGACTTTCTGGGATTCAAAGGCGTGCTGCATTGGTTGCGCCAGATCGAGTACCGGAACACTTTCAGCCGCGCCGACTTCTGCAATCAGATCATTGTTGTCATCAAGATGCGTCCAGGCAGTTTCAGGATGTTCGGGATTGGGTATGACATGATACTGGAGCAGGAGGACGTTTGCTCCATTGGTCCTGCATTTCCTGACGATTGTTTCAAGGTTTGATTTTACTTCAGCCTTGTTTTTCCTGGCATTGGCATCATTTCCACCAAGCAGTATGATGACAATATCCGGTTTTTCATCAAGAACATTGGTTTGAAGACGCTGCAATGCACCTCCGGTCGAATCACCACCGATGCCGCGGTTCATGACCGTAACGTTTCCTTCACCCATCCGCGCTTCACACATGCATTCCAGGATGAAAGACCATTTCAGATAACTTTTCAGGTTTGGCTGACCTGTAATACTGTCGCCCAGGCAGACAATTTTCATGGGGGTTTTCTTAGATACCGCTGTTTCCCGGGAAAGATTATTGCAGCCGATCACCAGGGTCATAGCGGTTGCTGCAGCAAAAACAAATCCTGTTTTCATCAAGTTTTCCTCCTTTTATTATTATCAAATAATTCTGATAAGCTATGATCAATTATTTAGCATACATAACGGCATTGACTCCAATAAAATTCTGCCGTCTTCGGATTACCGGTTACCGTCCTCCGTCCGCTCGAGCAGGTCCGCAGGCGTCAGATTTCCTGTCGCCTGCTCCAGACAGAACGTCTGCAGCCGGTGTGCTCCAATCCCGGCATTGTAGCTTTGCCCGTCGACAGTAAACGTAAACGATGTATTCCGTCCGGCGACTTCCCAGAAACGCAGGATCAGTGCTTCGCCCTTCTCCGCCTTTTTCATGGCGGCAAGGATCACGTTGTCCTTGTCAGTGGTGATGAATGACGCCGGCTTTACCGGTTCTTTGCTTCGCCGGGTCGGGAAGTACACCATCTGCTCCAGTCCGACATTGTATTCGTAGGATTTGCGCGCCATGCGTCCGGAGTCCGCAGCGTCATCGCCGAATACGAAGGTGAACAAGGCGTGGCGTTCGCCCTGGTCGTGATGCGGGATGTGGCGTTGGCGGTAGCGCTGCCAGTCCTCATCGACATCCATGCAGGCGTATGCCGGACTGCGCAGCACGCTCAGCCAGGTGGTGCCGTCCTGCTGGTGATATCCGTGCGTACCGTGCGAGATGACCCCCAGTCCATTGCCGCCACCATTGTCGGCCAGGCGCAGGAAATGCTGGAAGGTGCGTTCCTGCTCCGGGCGCTCGACAGCCTTGGTTTCATCGTCGATGCTGTAGCATTTTTCCGCCCAGATGCGGAACAGGGGCTCCGCAGGCGCAAAACCGAGCTTGAACATCTTGTCCTGCTCCATCCAGAACACATCCAGTTCGATCTGGACCACTGCGCTCCGCCTGTTGATCTTGTATCTCTGCGTAAGGGATGTGCGTCCGGACACGAAGACTGCCTCGACCACCGTACGGACCGGGCCATCCTCCAGGATGCGCACTGGCCGCAAGGCCGTGGCATAGCCAGGATTGATCGTCTCGGAATTCAACAGGCTGGCGGCCTCTTCCGGAGTTGCAAGACGGAAGTTTTCAGAGGATGGGTTCCAGACTGCGGCGGCATTCCAGCTGTGCGGAATATCATCGAATATCCGTGGTTTGAACGATGCCGGCTTCACCTGTTCGCGGCCGGCGACAGTGAGGCGGTCGACGAGTCCGGTCCTTAAGTTGATCTCGACGCTCATGGCATCACCGGCAATCAGCAGCTTGTCGCCTTCCGGCATGGCTGGCGCCTCCCAGCGGCGCACTTCTTCGGGTGGCAGCATGAAGTACTCCGCATCAAACCGCTTGTAGGATAACGGCGGAACCGTGACCTTGAATACGGCTTTCTGGCGCCACTCGCCCCAGGACGGATTGTCCAGGTTCAGGTCGCCTTTTTCGAACTGCGCTTCGATCTGCCTGCCTTCGCAGCAGATCGTGCGGACGATCGCGTCGGTCCCGGCCTGTCGCGCCGTACCGTATTCGAACTCCACTTCGCGGGTGACTTCCCAGTTGTGCGGATTGAATATGAAGAACGGAGTGACCTCCCGGTCGACCAGCGGTTCGTCGCGCAGCAGTGAAATCATCGCCTCGACTTTCTTGCGGCGCAGGATTTCTTCTGCATGTCCCAGCATCTTCAGGCTGTCCTCCTCCACCTGCGGGATTGCGGAGCCGGGCAGGATGTCGTGGAACTCGGTAAACAGGATATCCTTCCATGCCACCTCAAGATCCCTGGCAGGATAGTCGCGTTTGCCTTTCCACCATGCGATGGAGCAGAGCTTCTCTGTCAGATGCGCCAGGTTCTCCAGACGGCGGTGCTGCTGCTTGATCCGCAGCATCGAGGTGTAGCAGCCCTCATGGATCTGGTTGAAATCGCCCGTAACAACAGGAAGGCGCCCGCGTCCGCGAACCTCCAGCGTATGCTTGAAAAAGGCGTCGGGGGTGGATTCGATGAATTCAACATTCGGGAAATCTGCACGCATGCCCGGGAACTGCGCATATTCTTCCCGGCTGGCTCCGCCGCCGTGGTTGCCCAGGCCCCAGAGGAACATGAAGTCGCCTTCCGCATTCCGGTAATGCGCCGGCCAGCTGCCCTCGCGGGTGTCGGAATCCAGGTCGTTCTCATTGCCCTGTACTGCACGTCCAAGCATCTGCCTGCGGATCTCGCCCTGGGTGATGTAGTGGTCGTCGCTGCGGCGGGCCACGATCTCCACGCCGGACGCATGCCGCCATATGAAACTGCCGACCGGAAGCTTCATCTGCGCCGGGCCGGGACGGCAGAAGACATAGGCGTCATATCCGCAGCCGGCCAGGATCTGGATTATGCCCTGTGGATGCCCGAACGTGTCAAAATTGTATGCCACCTTTGGTTCACCGCCGAACTTTTCAGAAAAATAATTCTTGCCGACCAGGAACTGCCGGATCACCGACTCGCCGGACGCCGCAGTCAGATCCGGCTGCAGGTATGAACCTCCTGCAATATGCCAGCGTCCGCTTTTCACATGCTTCCTGATGCGTTCAAACAGTTCCGGATCATTGCGTTCAACCCACTCGTAGAGCACGGATTCGTTGTGGTTGAAGACAAATTCCGGGTACTCGTCAATGAAGTCGGCGGCGACGCGGAAGGTCGAAATCGCCTCGGACAGGCCTTCCTCCCACGGCCACAGCCACACGGGATCCAGGTGCGCGTTGCAGACCAGGAAGCATTTCTGCCGCTTAGTTGATTTCTGTTGAATCCTATTCATGCTGTTTACTCCAGTTGATTGATTAAGTTGGAGTCCAAGCTTTAGCTTGCGTATTATCTTGAATGCCAGGACAAACTAAAGTTTGAACTCCAACGAGGCTTATTCCCGCAACAACCGTTTTTCATATTTTCATCCATCCATCCGGCATCCTATGGGATAACTTCCGGAAGCGCATCAATAATAAACAGCGCCCGACGTGTCCGTCGTCACAGCGCCGCTGGGGGGAATGACATATTGCGCGCTGTCACCTGGGACATATTTCCGGATGCAGTAGTATTTCTTTGCCGGAAGCGAGACCCCTTCCCCGGGGTATGTGTTCGGATACTGCCAGGCTTCGCCGGCGCCTTCCCATTTGATGGAACCGTCTCCCGACAGCACGTTTCCGCCAACCCTGCTGTGGTTGTTGTTGTATTTGTAGCAGCCGGGAGCCAATCCGGCGTTGCTGCCCATGGACATGACAAGGAAATCCATCGCCATGGCCTTGGGATAGCCTGATGATTCGGCGAACTTGCTTAACCTGGTGCATTTCAGATCCCCCTCGGCGCCGCTGCGCACGCAATATTCAACCTTGCCTGTCTTCGTTATATCCCGCTCGGAGGAAGGGCAGCTGAGGATATCACTCCCGTAGCCGGTGCGCGAGCCCCAGCCTGCGCCGTTCCTGGTGGCCTTTATGGAGAGATACTCGTTGGCGTAATAAAAATAGGAGGCATAGGAAAGCGTGCCATCGTCAAAGAGGGAATTATCCGTGATCGAATATCCTGGGGATCCCGGCAGGTATCCGTTGAAATCGCCTGCGTAGTTCACGAACGCATAATACTGCTGCTTGAGGTTGTTGATGCAGAGTCCGCGCCTTGCCGTTTCCTTGGCATTTTTCAGAGCAGGCAGGAGCATTGCGGCAAGAATTGCGATTATCGCAATGACAATCAACAGCTCTATCAGCGTGAACGGGTCTCGGACTTCAGAAGTCTTGTTTTCAGTGTCCATAACCTGGAGTCTCCTTACCTGTTACAGTCATTCCCAAAAAAAGCTTGAAAGCAATAATGACGATTACAGTTTACATGCTATTATAATGAAATCAGGACTGCTGTCAAGAGCCAAAAAGCGATTTTAGGTAATTTTATGTGTATTTTTGTTGATTTATATTATTATTTATCTATTATTTATCTAAAGGTGGTTCATGCAAAAATTGTCATTCGACCGTATCAGCTATCTGAAAAAAGGGAAACGCGTCTTCCTCATCAGCGGAGAGATCCACTATTTCCGTGTACCCCGTACCGACTGGCGGAAACGGCTGGAGCTGTTCAAGGCCTCAGGCGGGAACTGCGTGGCAACCTACGTGCCGTGGCTGCTGCATGAGCCGAAGGAAGGCAAATACGACTTCTCAAGCAGCCAGCTGGAGGTCGATGAATTCCTCAAGCTTTGCAATGAACTGAAGCTGTGGGCGCTGGTCCGCCCGGGACCATACCAGTATTCCGAGCTCGCCTACGACGGACTGCCGGGCTGGCTATGCGAGGTCTATCCCGAACTTCGTGCCAGGAATATTGAAGGAAAGGATTTCCGGGTATCCTCGGTATCATACTTGCACCCTCTGTTTTTGGAAAAGGCGTCCAAATGGTATTCCAAGGTCGTTCCCCTACTCGCAAAGCATCAGGTCTCCAGCGGCGGGGCTGTGGCGGCCTTCCAGATCGACAACGAACTGATGGGCATCCATGAATGGTTCGGTTCCTGGGACTACCATCCGGACACATATGGCGTCGGACGGAACGAGGGCCGCTGGCCCGCATTCCTCGCCAAACGCTACGGCGGCCTGGACGGCGTAAACGCAGCACATGGCATCAAGGCCGGCTCATGGGCCGATGTTACGCCAATAGCCGCGGTGGCATCAGGAACGCCTTCGGAACGGCGGCGCGTCAAGGACTACCAGGACTGCTACTTCGCCAGCGTCGCCGAATACGCGACCACGCTGGCTGGATGGATGCGCGAAAAAGAAGTGCAGGTGCCGATCGTGCACAACTCCGCCAATCCATATATGAACGGCTACTTCGAGGCGACCGTCGCCGCGATGGGCAAGGATTTCCTGCTCGGTTCGGATCATTATTATAATCTTGACATGGACTGGGATCAGAACAATCCGACGCCGAAGTACGCCACCAAATGTTTTCACTCCAATGAAACGATGCGCCATTACGGTACGCCGCCGACAGTATTCGAGCTTCCCGGCGGCAGCGCTTCCGACTATCCGCCGATCACCCCGCACGATGCCGGCTGCTGTTACCTTGCGAACATCGCATACGGCATGAAGGGATACAACTATTACATATTCACCGGCGGTGTCAACCCTCCCGGCGCGGGGACAACGGGCGAGATTTACGACTACGGCGCAGCTGTCTCGTCCACCGGCGAAGTCCGCGATCTCTACAAGACGCAGCAAAAGCTCGCACGCTTTCTGAAAAAGCACTCCTGGCTCGCCGGCGCGGAACAGGTGCCCGACTGCCAGCTCGGTCTCTCGCGGGAATACAGCCGGTCCGGACGCTACTGCGGCGACAATAAAGGCATCGATTTCTCGAACAACGAAGCCTGGGATTTCATGCGCAAGGGATTTATGATGACTTCATTCTGCGGCAGCTTCTCTCCCAGCCTTGCGGATCTCGCGTCCGATTCACTGCTCGACCGCGTTGATCTTGCGCTGATGATTGCTTCATCTGTGTCGATGGCGCGGGACATCCAGGAACGGATCGTGCGCTTCCTCGAAGCCGGCGGGAAAATTTTGATTGCTCCGGTGATCCCTACGATGGATGAAACGTTCTCGCCCTGCACCGTTTTGGCGGACTATCTTGGCGGGGTAACCCAGAAGCCGCACAAGCCAATGGCTGCGCTGCTGACCGCGTTCGATGTTCCCAACGTATATGTGAACGGCGGACTTTTCGCCACCAGTTCTCGGCCTTCCAAGGCAGTGACCACCGCGTTTGAAAACCGCGCTGGCACGCCACTGGAGATCGGATGGCGCCTTGACCTGCCGTCGGGAGGGGCGATAAGCGTGCTCGGACTTCATTGGAAACAGGCCAAGCGCGAACACGAGTCGATGCTGGCACGCGCATTATCCAGCCTGGGCGTCGAACAGCGAGTACGCTGCGACAATCCCAACATCTGGACAGTTCTGCGCAGCGACGGAAAACATTCGATGCTATTCGTGCTGAACCTGCTCACCTCGCCGATGACTGCCAGGATCAGCTTCAGGGATCCCGTCAGCAGCGAATGGGTTGACACCGGCACGCATGAGATGCCCGGCATAACCGTCCGCGCCTGGTCCGGCGGAAAGACAATCTATAAATGAGGTGATCTCAAAAGCAGTCACCTGCTGCGGTGGCCGCAGTTTTATCAACAGGAAACTTTTGCCGATTTAATGCAATCAAGTATGGCTCTTTCGCCGAAAGAGCCTCGAGCCACTTTCGGCGAAAGTGGCATACTTTAACAAAATACACCCAATCCCCTATCCCGGGCGGGACATGCAACACACATCAACTTCTAGTATCCAATTATTCGTATAGTAGACAGGGCTGAAGCCCTGTCTACTATACGAATAATTTCGCCCGCGCAGATCCGAACGGGATCAGAGGCATGCCGGTAAAATCACACACATTCGCCACTGGATTGTCGGCCCAGGCATAACGTACCATCACCGGCTTAACCACTCCTGCATTCCAGACTATGATGTCGGATCCGTCAAGCAGCGCCTCGGCCGCGACAAACTTTCCATCGTCCCCGGCAACTTCAAATCCATTCAATATTCCGCCCTGCCAGCGCAAGCCGGCTTCCACATGCAGCAACTTCAAGCGCAGGCATCCACCCTCCGAAAGGACTTTATCCAACGCCGGAGCCAGCAGGCCAGGCCGCGTATCGCCATATGCCGCAGCCAGGGCAGCCATCGCCAGACGCCGTCCGACCTCCTGTTTGTTCTGTGGATGCAGATCGTTCGGATCACCGATATCGATGGACGGGATCATGGCGGTATGTGGTTCAGCCAGACCACTCGTCTGCGCTTCCCGCAATTCAGCCCACAAAGTCTGCACCGGCTGATCGGATCCGAAGCTGGGCAGCTGGACAAACAGGAAGTGAAAGTCCTGTCCCCATACCCTACGCCACCCGCGGATCATCGCCGGAAACAGACGCCGATATCCATCCGGTTCATATTCATCCGACTCACCCTGGTACCAGATTGCGCCAGCCAGCCTGAAGATCCGCAGCGGCGCGACCAGTGATTCAAACAGTATCGACGGCGAATCCGGATTGCCCGCCCCCCACGGAGACGGGGGGATGATCACCTGTCCAAAATTGTGTTCGACGTTGTATTTCCACACGCCAGCCAATGGCCGAGACCAGTCCCCGCCAACCAGCCGCATCGCTACAGCCGGACCTGTCATCCCCGCCTGGTTGATATTTGAGAAGACCCGTACCGCGATCATGTTTCTGCCTGGCCGCAGCAATCCTGCCGGCAGCGGATAGACGCGTTGGGCACGCCATCCATCAACCACTTCCGGGCCGATGCCGCCGACCAGAGTTCCATTGACATAGGTATGGTCGGCCTTATCACAGGCACCCAAGTGGAGGGAGATTCCGGACGCTGAAAAATCTTTTGGCAGCTCAAACGCATACCTGAACCATAGGACTCCGCTGTGATCCTGTCCGCCGCGCTGCCACCAGCAGGGCAGGCGCATCGTCGGCCATTTGCTGTCATCATATTCCAATGCCGCCCATTCTTCCGCTTCACCGGTCATGCCCGGATCAGATGGCGGCATATTCTTCTGCCAGGCGGCGAGTTTTTTCCTGTATTCCGCGGTGCGTTCATCTGCAGGCTGGGTTAACTGCATGAGATAATCTTTCAGACGCGGGGCAAACTCCGGGTCGGCGGCAAGTTCCTGACGCGGAGTCCAGTTATGGATCCGCGATCCTCCCCTCGCCGCATCAATCAGGCCGATTGCCACACCCAGTTCCCGGGCCAGGCGGATTCCGAACTGATACCCGACCGCGGAAAAATCCGATGCCGTCTGCGGGGTGCTCAGCCGCCAGACGGCCTCCACCTGCCGATCCCCGCCTGGCTTCCACACGCGCGGCATGACCAGCAGGCGAAGCAATGGCTGATGATCAGCCACGCCAAGCGCCGATTTGTTATCCTTAGTCTGCCCCAGCCTGAAATCCATATTTGACTGCCCGGAACAAACCCACACTTCACCTATCATCACATCCTGCAACTGAATGCATTCATCCGAACTGCGGACCGTCAGCTGATGTGGGCCACCAGCCGGCAAGGGCAGGAACTTAATCTGCCAGACGCCATCCTGGCCGGCAGTAGTCAAGATCGATTGTCCGGCAAGTTCGACGTGGATTGGTTCACCGGGCCTGCTCCTGCCGGAAACTGAAATGGGATGGTTCCGCTGCAGCACCATATGATCCGAAAACAGGCCATTCACTGACAGCCGCCCATTTTCCAGGCGATCCTGAACCGGGCTTTGAGTATTTTGCAAAGACATATTTTCCTTTCTATATAAGACCTTTGGCGTTGAGGAGCTCAAGCATTCCTGCGCATATTTTTTCATGTCCCTGGCGTTAGGATGACAGGCACCGGATATTCCTCTAGTGTCACCGGTCCCAGCAACCCGGATGCCAGTGTCTCCCCGCTGCCCCGCGTCCCCAGCTGATCCCAGGCGAAACGGTTGGCGATCAGATTTGCAACCACAATTTCCAGCTTGTTCAGGCCCGGCCTGGCAGCTGCGGTAATATCAACGCGGTAGGGTTGCCACAAACGCACATCAACCAGCTGTCCATTGACCCAGACTTCCGCGCATTCGCGCACTTCGCCGAGATTGAGATATAAAATTTTGCCGGTAGTCGACAGCGTAAATTCGGTTCTATATAACCCGCGTCCGCTCAGCCATCCAAGCCCCATCTCATGCCAGGAACGCAGCTCTGACCGCACCGGTTCGCATCGGAAAACCAGTGGTCCGGCGAGGCCGAAGTCCGGCGCCATTGATGATACTTCAATTGCCAGGACACCTGCCTGATGCTGCGCAGGCAGAGGCAGCCAGCCAGGGGCGTCCGTATCGTGTCCAAGCACAATGCGCTGGCATTCGCCATTGAAATAAATGGCGTATTCGCCGGCAATGGAAAGCGGAAGCTTCAACGCCTTTGCTCCGACCGGGATATCCGTGCGGAAAAGCCGGCTGCCCGTGTCATGGTAGAGCAAAGGTTCGCGCTGGCAATTCACAGTTTCCCAGCCATGGTCGTCAAAATCCGGCAGATACCACTGCTTCCAGAGTGCAGCTTCAGCGGAGGTGCGGGGCTGCGTGACAAGCATGCGTGTGCGAAATACTGGTACGGAAACTTCCTGTTCGGTCAATCCCGCCGCCCAGGCATGATCCAAATCCTGCGGCACCGGCAGGAAAGTCCAGGGGTCTGACAGGGGAACAATCCTGGTTGGCGCGTTGATACGCGTTACGGGCAAGACATTTTTTGGAATTTCCTGCCGCGTAAAAACAATGTAGGCGAGTTCGAAGGGTTCCAGCGGCACCGTCAGCCTCGTGCCTCCTTCAACGGTCTCGGATGGCAGCGCATATTTCATTCCCTTCTCGATATCCCAGAACTCCGGGCGCCCTTCTGCACGGAGGCTCAGGCCAATCCGACGCGCCTCCGGAGCATGATTGTAGATCGCGTAGATTTCAGCGTCGTCCGTCCGCCGATGGCTCACCTCGACATCATTCGCATTGCCTTCCAGCACGGTCACGTCAGGCTCGACCAGGGTGCGGATCAGCTGCGGAAGATCTGCGGGCGCTGCGACAAACCGCGCATGCGACTTCAAGTCGGCGAGAAGCGTACCAAGCAGGGCATCCCGGCGTCCTGACTCCATGCTCGCCGTCGGCCAGCGTCCGACTACTATGACCTGACCTCCAGCATGGCAAAAGGCAACAGCGCGCTCGATATCGGACCGTCTCACGGTATGCATGGGCGGCAGCACGAGCACCCGATACGATTCCGCGGCGCAGGAAATTGCGGAGTTCGCAAATTTCGCCTCAGCCAAGGCCTGTCCGTCGAGGACATCAAGATCAAGCTGATGCGCCATCAATCCATCAATAATCTCTTCGAACGACAGGCGGTCCGGTCTGCCGGGATCTGTTTCACGCGTTGTAATCGTCCATGGCAGCCCCTCCCCGCGTCCTCCTGCGGCATCGCCCCACCAGGAGACGATCGGCCAGAATACTGCAATATCAGCAACGTGGTGGCCCTGCCGGTTCATCCAGCACTGCCGGTCGCTGAGAATGGAAATCCGCTCATAATATTTCCAGTACGGGTTGTGCTCGAAGAAACTCGGAGGGCATTCCACCAAAGGATTTTCAACCGTCTGGAAGAACGCATGCGGCACCTGATGGGTTACTCCGGCGATGGCCAGCTGATTGTCAGCTTCACGGATCATACGCGGCGAACAGCTCCACAGACCGAGCAAACCCAGAGATTCGCAGAGCGTCACCGACTTGCTTGTCAGATGCGACACGGACGCCGCCGGTTTGATAAAATGGTATGGCTTATAGCCGCCAAGGCTGTCGAAACCGGCCCAGTGCTGGCGGCGCAGCGTACGGAACGCATCGCCCGCGATCATCCAGCGTTCCGGCTCCTCGTAGGTATGCCCCGTCAACGCCAGACCATGCTTCGTGCACCAGTCAGCCATCTGTCCGATGTGCCGTTCCACAAAGAGATGCGACATCACATCCCAATAATCACAGCGCGTCTTTTCCGTACGCGTCCCTCCATCAAGGAACAACAGCGGCAGTACAGGAAGCAGATCGTATCCTTTGATGATCCGAAACTGCTCGATAAAATCACCGGTCCAGGTAAACGGGCCGCAGGCATAAGGGCCGGATTCATCGTAGAAGATGGAGGGGATGACCGTGCCGAAATATTTCTGATACCGTGCAGCGTATTCCTCATGGGTCAGGCGTATGAATTCGCCTGTTGAATCCTTGTCCAGATAATCTATGATGCCTCCATTGCCCTGGCGCAGTGGTGACGGGTGCTGGGTCCGGACGGTATAAAAGACCATGGCCGTCCATCTTCCCGCAGGAACCGGCACTTCCACGATCGATTCATGATCCGCCGGACATGGCAGGCAGGCGGCATGCGCCAGATCAAGGGCTCCCGATGCATCTGTCGGCGCAATGACCACTGACAAAAAAGACTCACGCTGTCCCCAGCCAAGATATTTTGCCGTCCACTCGTCAAATGACACGGTGGACGGACCGTCGATTGTTTTAGCGCGCATGGCAAGACCCAAGGCGCAGTGCTCGGCATTGGCGGTCACGCGGCCTCCGGCCGGACCGCTTGACCAGTTGAATTCATCGTAAAGGTGCAGTGTAAAACCGGAAGCTGCGGCAGATGACACCAAGGCTGAAAAGGCATCCCAGTAACGTTCTGTCAGATAATCGCGGCGGTCCATGCCGAAACGCGGATGCGGCATGGCCTGCTTCACGCCATGGGCCGCCATTTCCTTGATCTGCCGCACATATTCATGCCCATCTACCGGACCATTTAGAAACCAGAAAGGAATCTGGGTGCAGGAAGAATCGGGAGCGACAAAACCTTTGAACAGTTCTTCAATCGCCATAAAGTTCCTCGTTGTATTTTTTCCAAATACTGCGGATTTCATCCCAGTCATCCGAAGGAATAGCTTCCGCAGGAACGCCGGGCGCGGTGAATGAAACGTGTGTAAGAGTGTAGAGAGATGGCATGCCCAGCTGCGGCTGGAACCGCATGTAGTCCATCCAGGCCAACCGCGAAATGAACGGGTCGTTGTCGGTGTCAATGGGATAACCAGGCAGTGCGATCCGGGCCATGCGTGCGCGGAATTCCATGCTCTTCCGTATTTCCTCGCGCGGACTGAAGATATCGTTGAGGCGGATCATTTCCGTCACATCCGCGAACTGAGGATTGGCGCAGTGTGTCTCCAGGACAGTATCGGCTTTGGCCGCTTTCATAGCGTCGTGGATGAGCTTTAGATAATCGTGCATCAGCTCCAGTCCCCAGAGCTTGCCGGCCGGCTGGTAATTTCCACGAGGGAGATCTCCCGTAAAATCGACCTTGAATCCGTCGGCATTGAGTCCGTCCGGGGAAATCGCCTGTGTAACCGCTTCGGCCAGCCGCTCGCGGAAGACCGGATTTGTAGGATCGCAGCAATCGGAAAGTCCAGAACCGTGCGGCATCTTGAGCACATCGTCCAGGCCGCCGGGATTCCAGGTGGCCAGCCAGAGAAAAACACGTTTGCCCTTTTTGTGCAGCCGCTCGATGAAGCCTTTCATGTCGGGCCACATACGTTCGTCGGGAGTCGGGATCGTCAGGCAGCGGCTCCAGCCCATGTCGACGGTGAGAGTGCCATAGGGCAGATCACGTTCCTCCAGCAGTCGGATGATTTCCTCGTAGGCCGCCTGCGATGCATATCCGCCCGCACCGGGCGTAATCGGCGTACCAAGCGATGGTACGGTCCCTTTCTGCGCTTCGCCGGCCCAGACAGTCTGCTGTCCCCAGCCGCATACCATCGGACGCCTGGCCCAAGACGGAATGTCGCGAGATGGCTCCGGCGCGATACCGGTTTGACGCAGATAATTTGCGTAATCACTTAGTCCGGCTTCCGCGTCGGAACAGGTCGCCACACGGATCGCCGGGGAACCCCAGCGCCCGTCCACGCTCGTTTTCCCATCGTAGTGAAGTTCCAGCCCCCAGCCGGAAGTGGAGGTAAAATCAAAGTGGTTGAATCGGGACGCATCCATGGGTGCTGCGATACCCACTGAAAAAGCGTCGTCGAATCCATAGGCGAAAAGAGGCGGTGCAAAGAAAGTGTTGAATACCTCCGGTCCGAAAGTAGTAGCGCAAGTAATCCGCTGCGACACGCCGCTGGAAAGCCGCTGGGCTCCGGGAATGACGGGCTGCGGATTGAACACCGTGCCAAACGATAAAGGCGAACCTGACCAGTGCCTGTTCCAGGAAGGACGCGCCCATTTCAAAGCGCCCATGGAAGCTTTGGCGTCGAGCAGCAAATCAGGTGAGAACCCTGCGAAAAACGCAACGCGGTCGATGGATCCGCATCCTTCCACTTCCAAACGGAAGAGAACTTCCCGCCGGGTGATCTCGACACACAGATATTTTTTCTGCCAGCAAGTCTGCGCCGCGGCAAACCGCAACAATACGCTTTTGCCATCTTCCTTCGACTCGACAAATTCCCATGCGAGCCCGGCATCCAGCAACCCGGGCTGCGACACCGCCCCCTGGCAGGCCAGCCTCAGGCATCCTCCGGCAGATTCCAGGGAAAACTCCCCTGCATCCGGATCATATCGAAAGCAGAATGTCTCGCGTTGTATGTTTGTTTTCAAAGATGTTCACTCATCTTATCATTCCCTTTTGCTTGTCACCGTGAAAATATTTTCCTGAGCTTATCTATGGATTCGCGCATCGCCTCATAGGCTGGAAGTTTCGGCTGATAGTTTTCATCAACTAATCCATAGCGGAACAGCGCCTTGCCCTGGTTGTACCAGCGCCAGTGCAGCGGTACTCGGATATCCGACAGGCACCAGGGGCAGTAACCGGTAATTTCCGGAAGCTCCGCAAATGCCTCATATGCCTCGCGCAATATTGCCGCATGCCGCACCTCACTGCCCAGCTGATCATCTGGCACTTCCGCCCCGCGCAATGACATTGATCCGAATTCGCTTATCATTAAAGGTTTGTTGTAGGAGTGGAACATGTCGACGAATCGGCGGTAGGCCGGAGCGGCTTCACCGGAATTGCCGACATAGAGGTTCGCTGACAGGACGTCAAAGAGCGCGTACAATTCATCTGTATGCCCGGGACGCCAGCTCTCTGCATCTTCGATTGCCCGTTCAAACTGGTCTCCGCTGTCAGGAGCCCAGACAGGTTTGACAGAAATCATGTTGCCGGCCTCGGCACAGCTGATCAACCGCGACGGATCCATGCCGCGGACCATCGCCACCGACTTGAACCAGTAGGGATAGTTGTTCTCATCAGGCTTCTCCGGATTGCGCCAGCAGCACTCATTGGAGACCGACCAGAAAATCAGGCTGGCGCGGTTCCAGTCACGGCGTATGGTCTCGGCAAGCATGCCGCAGGCGCGGCGGGTCTGGCTCTCGGTGTGCATGTTGGGCAGCCAATATGCCGGCACCTCTTCCCACCACAGCAATCCCGCCTTGTCGAGCGCCCGTCCCCATGCTTCCGGATATGGATAGTGCGCGCAGCGCAGGAAATTGCAGCCAAGCGCCTTGGCGTGATCTATGATCAGGCTGATGCCGGTTTCGGATGCGGTGCGCCCGGTATCCTTGAACTCCGCGTGGATGCAGAGTCCATAAAGCCGGAGTGGTTCGCCGTTGAGTAAAATGTCACGCCCCTGGGTGCGTATTTCGCGATATCCAATCTCGTCGGCCAGTGTCTCAAACTGCGTGGACAGTTCCGTGCGGTACAGCTTCGGCGCCTCAGGCGTCCACAGGCGGATCTGCGGACGTGGAATGCGAAATTCGCAGCGGGCCGGTTCCCCGACGCTGGCCTGAATCTTCTTTTCAAGACCGAGTCCGGGAATGCGGACGGTCACGGCCTCGGTGGCGCTGCGGTCACGCGACTCCAGCCAAGTCTCAACCGTGACGACTGCGTTGTCCCCATCCAGGCGGGTTTCCGTACGGAAGTTCTTGATATGCGTTATCGGAACAAAAATCAGTTTGACGGGATTGGTAATTCCTCCGTCGTTCCACCAGTCATGTATCTCGCCGGGAATGCGATCCATGCGTGGAATATTCTCCAGCAGCACCCAGAGCCGGTTGCGCGGACGCAGCAACTCTGTCACACGCAGCTGAAACGGCGAATAGCCCCACTCATGTTCGCCTGCGAGCTGGCCGTTGAGATAGATTTGGGCCGAATACAGCACTCCGTCGAAAACCAGGAAGGCCTCATGCCCGGCAGGCAGCTCCGCTTCGAAATCCCGCATGTACACGGCGTGACCGTCGTACCATTTCAGTTCCAGGTGCTCAACCTTCCAGCTTGACGGCACCTTGGTCTCCCACAGCCCCTCAGCATCCCAGCATGGGAATATGCCATTCGGCTTGCTGGGATTTTTCCACCACTGCTGCCGCCGGCACCGCTGCATGGGGTCGGGGCAGAATTTCCAGGCGCCATTAAGATCCAAGGATTTTCGCTGACATGTAAACACGTCCGTTCCTCCTCCCGGGATGGTATCCCGAGCTACTTATTTTGAATTCATGGAGAGTGCAAACCTTATCCTTCGACCACGCTGGCATAGTAGTCGTTCATCTTCCTGTGGAGGTCGCGCATGGCAGGCTCATCGGCCTTCTTCCAGCCGAGCCCGGTAAGGCCATAGGTCAGGCACGGATTGCGGGCCGCATGGTTGAACAAGCTGCGCATGACCGCCTCTTCGTTGCCAGCGGGCAGTTCTTCGCCAATGCCGAGCATGATGGGCCTGCCGCCGATTGCGGTGAGCGCCTCGTCCACCTTGATCGAACCGGCAGTCATCTGATTGATCATATTGCCCGCTTCGGTGTAGACGACGTTCGGCAGGTTATCCAGCGTGGCGTGGAACACATGAGGACCGCTGCACGGATGAACCGCAACTTCGCCGTAGTAGTCGACGATGCGCAAGTCATATTCCAGGACATGTTCAAGGTAGAATTCCCTGGAAACCATGTTCACGCTGCATTCGGCGATCCGATGGAAACGGCTGGGATCGGTGCAAAGACGCTCCGGGCCGATCCATCGTGCAAGCGTACGGTGCGACGCAATGAAGAACTCCGTGACGATACGCATGAACTCCTTCCATTCGTCGGGCTCGGTGATCGGAGCGATAAAAGCCTCGCTTCCCAGGATCATGTGCGCGATGTTGAACGGCCCCTGCATGTCAGGCAGCGTGAGTTTCACCCAGGGTGGCGCCAAAGCCTTGGTCGCCTCTATGTCCTCGCGCATTTCAGGAAAAATCCCGCTCGTCTCAGGATCAGGCAATCCTTCCTTCAGCACATCGGCCAGAGGACGGTCCCCGTCGGGAGTGAATCCCAGTTCCGGATTGAGCCGAATGCCGAATGACGCCGGCAGCGTACCGGTCCCCTTGCCAATTCCGCGCAAGGGAGAAATTGGATTCAGCATTTTCAGGGGGCCTGTGGCGCCCTTCAGATGATTAAGCAGCCTCTGTTCAGGAGACTGCGGCGGTGAAACAGGCCCGGGGCGGCCTTCCCCATGCTCGATGTCCGGGAAACGCCCCAGATAAAAGGCCGCATGCCGGCGGGGCTTTGCGGTCAATACAGCCTCCGCGCTGAGATCAGCACGGCATTCGGGATGCGCGTCAAGCTCCGCCTTGAAGGCTTCGGCAGCTGCATTTATTTCTGCATGTATCGACATGTTTTTCTTCCTGGCTATCGGTTAATGTTCTCAACCGCTTTAGTAATAAGATCTATGTAGCTGCGGTAGTTGTCCCAGGAGACATCGGCCGGAACCGAGTGATCGATGCCCGGAACAAAGCCGCCCTCACGGATCACCGGAGCCAGGCGCGCTAGCTCACGCTTGACGGCATCCGGTCCTTCAGCGACTATGCGCTTGTCGAAACCGCCGCCGATGCGGAGATCGCGGCCGAACTGCTTCCGCAGAGACACCGGATCCATGTTCGCAGCAACCTCGCAGGGACAGGTGCTGTTGACTCCCACGGAAAGCATGTCCGGTAGAAGAAGGCGGGTGTCGCCGTCGCTGTCATGGAAGGTCAGCTCCACTCCGTGCCTGTTGGCGAATTCCATGGCCTTGGCATAACGCGGCAGAATGAAGCGGCGGAACATTTCCGGCGACAGCAGCGGACCGGTCTTGAAGGCGAAATCCTCGCCGAAGCCGATGACATCCACCTTCACTATTTTGACCGCGCGGCGCAACCCTTCCATGACCACCGTGAAATAGCGTTCGCAGAGTTCGTCCACGAGTTCGGGGCAGTCGTAAAGCAGATAGCTTGCACCGTCCACTCCGGCTATCGAGCGCAGCGTCCAATAGTAGCAGCCGCCATCGATCATGACAACGTCGCCGCGTGCCGCTGCGGCCTTGGCCTTTTCGGCCCAGTCGGGCGCGAAGCGGGCATTGAGATCGGATACGTCGAAATGTTCATCCATCAGCCGGCGCAGATCGGATGCTTCCTTTACCGGGAAGTCAATCCATTCCGGAAAGGAGGTGTGATCCTTGAAGTCGCGCACGGTCCGTCCGTAGCCATCAATCTTGACGATGAACTCGCCTTCCTCGCCGATCACCTTCTGCGTGAACGGCGGATAGATTCCGGCGACCCCTGTGATGTTCGACATCCGATAACCGAACTTCGTGACGCCGAGATACTCGTGTACGTCCTTCACATCGGACGGCAGGCCTTCGTTCCGCCAGCGCGCGAGCGTGTCCGCCCACGGTCCGGCGAGGTAGACAGGGCATCTGTCCACAGGTTCATAACGAAGAGTGCGGAGAAATCGTTCTCGATGGGTCAGTTCCATTGTTAAATCACCTTTAAATTTGAGTTTTGAAATCGGCTCGATTATGCCCTAAACATCTCCCTGGTTTTCTGGAACTCGGACGGAATCTCATCGGCTGCGATTTTGATCAGGTCGCGCCAAAGCGCCTTTGATTCAGCGCTGTCCTGCCTGACAGGATAGCTGTAGAGCGCCTCGAAAAGGATGCGCGGATCGCGTGTGGCGATGGCGTCGCCCAGCAGCGTCTGGTGCGTGGCCAGGCCGCTGACGAGCCCCTGGAAGACGTCGGGAATCTCGAACTTGCCGGACGGACGGATACCATCGCGCCCGAGCACCTGCGAATACTCAAGCACGGTGCGATCCTTAAAACCAGCAACTGCTCCTTCGTTCGGACGGCTGGTGGCAATGGAGAGTTCCTGAACGCCGCCGACGGCCTTGGCGATCTTCACCATGATGTCCTCATCGGACCGCAGAAGATACAGCGCTTCCGGACGCTCGATATTCCAGCCGTCCGCATCCAGGTCGGCCTTCAGCCAGGACTGGAACGTCTTGTCGGCTTCAGCGCGCGCCGTGCGGAACTCGCTGTCCCGCTGCTCCAGCTGCTCCTTGCTTAGCGGCGGAGGCGTGGTCTTGGAGGCGGTCTTGAAATGTCCTTCGATGTCGAGATGGTCCAGGCCATCTCCTTCGGTCGAAAAAACCAGATGTCCGTACTTGCGGTAGAGCTTGACCAGAGTGGTCACGCTGTTCGTGATATTCTTTTTTGAACCTTCGTTCCAGCGGTCGGACAGCTTCGGCATGGTCCAACTGCCGGTCACGCGTTCAGCCGCCAGTTCGTAGAGGTCGCGGCCGCAGTGCTTCGAACCGTGCAGGATGAAACTCATGTGGTTCACACCTGCGCAGCGGATGTCGAAGTCGGTAGACGCCTCGTCCTTGCCGAACAGCAGACGCGGCAGGTCCCACTGGTGGTTGGTGTACCCCTGGCAGACGCCGAGACAGCGGATTTTCGTGTGGTTGTTGACCGCACCACTGAGCACGGCCACGGGATTTGCGAAATCCGCAAGCCAGGCGCTCGGACAGATCTTCTCCATGCGCCGGGCCAGGTCCATCAGGATTGGACCGCCCTTCAGGGCCAGCATCGCACCGCTTGGCGAAAGCTGGTCGGAACCGATGAACCCGTACTGCGGACAGGTGGACTGGAGCAGATCGAAGTTGCGCCGACTGCCGGCCATCAGGACGACAAGGACGAGGTCGGCCCCCTCAAGCGCCGCATCCAGGGTCGTCCCCCATGTTATCTTGCATTTTGATCCCTTATACTCCGGCGACTTCATGGCCATCCGGCCAAGAGCCTCGGAGCGTTCTACCGCCAGGTCAAAGAGATTGATCTCTCCTTTTTCCATCAGTCCGGGAACCGCCATGATCGAACGTGCAATACTCAGATACCGATGAGAACCACCGCCAAAAAACACAATTTTCATAATTGATCTTTCTTATTGTTAATCCTTTACAGAACCTTTATTACCTGATTGAATTCTTGCTGAAGATGCTGTCGAGCCAGCGCCAGGCGCTGCGGTCGAATTCCGCCGACCAGTCATGCCCGTGTCCGGCGACGGGGACAATTATCCTGCTGGAAGTGCCTAGACGGTTATAGACCGCCCACACGCTATATGGCGGCGATACCGGATCGGTCAAGCCGGCGAGCATCATCACCGGACATTTGATATCCTGTGCATAGTTCATGGGATCATAGTAGGGGAAGCATTTGGCATCGGGATTTGCGCCCGGCTGCGGGGCGCCTTTCAGATCCATGCCGTCAGCCAGCTCAATGTTCGGATCCGGCTTGAGATCCCCGAGTTCGGCATAACCGTTGCAGCGATACACCCAGCGCAGATGAGGCTGGTTGGGCGAATTGGCGATGCAGGAGACAACAGCCGAAATGCGTGAATCCAGTCCCGCGACAACGATGCCAAGGCGTCCGCCCTGGCTGCCGCCGACAAGGACAATGCGCCGGGGATCGACATCCGGACGCGAAAGCAGATAGTTGACGGCCTGCAGGCAGCGCAGATGGACAAGGTAGTAATAATAGGCCGACACCGGTTCGAACTTGAAGTCGCTGTAGTAGCCCGGAAGCTTAGGATATTCCTTCAGATCCACTTCCTGTCCGTGGATCTGTATGTCGAGCGACACATAACCGTGCCGCGCCTGTTCAAGCGGACGCGGGCGGGCCGCAAATCCGGCACCGGGCAGTACCAGCATGGCCGGAAACGGCCCCTTCCCTTCGGGCTTGGCCAGCCATCCGTAGACACGGCCACCATCCGGCCCGGCAAAATCTACCTTGCAGGACTCGACGCTTTCGGCACGGTGGCCTGCCGGATCATAGTCCGGCGGAAGACAGGCGCCGGTAACATTGTATTCATTGATTTCTTTCGGCCCGAAGACCTGCATCGGCCCTTCCTTGGCATCAAGCGGAATCTTTGCCAGGGCCTCCCTGGCATCATCCCAGAACTTCTTGAAATCCGCAGGACGGGTATCCGTGACGGCCATTTTCTCAACGCTCCAGCCGAAGGTGCAGACTCCAGCAACCGGACGTCTCTTATATTTGTCGGACTCCTTGTTCTGAATGCCGGTATCGAGAGTGACGCGGAGATCGTAGAATCCAGGAATAAGATCCTTGGTCGGGATTTTGATCCTGTACTTATTGGCAATCAACGGCTCCGCCTCACCAGTCAGGAACGGCTTACGGACCATATTGCGATGCAGCGTCCAGCCAAGCTTTATCGAACGCAGGCCGGCCTGGCAGATTATCTCGACATCTTTTTCACTGCCGAACATCATATTGTCAGATTGAGGACTGTAGAATGAGAGGAAAGGCGTCTGCGGCGGTGAACACTCGTCACCCCACGGCATGGCTAAATTCAAATTCATGGAATAACCTCCAATTGGTGTTAATGCCAAGGAAAAAACAATTAAGAATAATTTTCCCGTCAGCCTGATCATTGCAGTTTTCCTTTCTAATAAAATAATTTTATCAAGCTAACCTTTATATTTTAAAAACAATCATTGTCAAGAGATGGAATACCGCTTTTAGTCAATTTATGGGCAGATTTCCGTTCTTATTATTACTTTTGACTATTAATTACCTATCTACGGCTGCAGGTGTCCAGCGAATTCAGGATGAAAATGGCGGCTTGGAAAAGGATGACGGGAAACAGGGCTGGATATGGCATCACTGCAGGCTGAATGTAAATGTCGCGAGGCCCTGTCCGTTGTCGATGACGATGTTGTTGTCGCCCTTTATGATTCCAGCAGGAAGAGTGGCCGGTATCAGGACCTTGATCTTGCTTTCACCGCTGTCGACATCCATGCAGCTCAAGCCTGGTGCGCCTTTCTCATTGGGATATTCAAGCGGGGTGAGCACCTTGAGCAACAGCTTCATGACAGCAAATTTGCCGAGAAGCCTGTATTCCATCCAGACAATTGGCGCCTTTTTCCCGAAGTAATTTCCAAAAACTGTCATGGTGGTATTTTTTGGGGCGGAAGTTATTGTTCCTGTCTCATCCCTGTCCTGGACATCGGATATCTCCGGCGTGACAAGGGAGAAGAAACGGCTGAGATAAATCGGCTTGCCTCCTGCCATCTGTATCACGATATATGTGCCTGTGTCATACTGCGGATTCGAAGCGAGGAAGTCCGCACAGTTGAAACCGGACGCATACGAACTGGCCAGGGATGTTTTCTTGTACAGGGGGACGGCAGTGGACCACTGGCACTGGATATCATCAAGCTTGTTGAGCAATGTCGGCGCGCTTAGAAGCAGCAGCGCATAAGTTTTTGTGACTCCATTTACCGGCAGGACAAGTTCGCCCTTCAGAAGTGTCGGCCTGGCATTGAAGGTTCCTGTGAGATATGGCACTTCAAAATCATAAATGCTGAATCTGCTTCCGGGAGCAATATAGGTTTCCGAACTCCATAGATCAGTTGTTCCTGCAGCGAGGACATAGACGTTGATGATGTCGCTGGAGACATCAGGATTTGATCCGTCGTTGACTACGCACCTGTATTGGCCTTCGTCTGCGGCAGCGAGCGAACTTATGGTGAGGGAGGCCGTGTCGGCGCCTGTTACAGTGCCTCCGTTATTCAAATTCTCCCAGGCTCCATTCCTGTAAATCTGCCACTGATAGCTCGCTGCGTTGGTCGCATTGACGCTAAGTGTAAGCGTTCCGCCGATATCGACTGGACGATATACCGGCTGTGTGTTGATAACCGGGCCAGTATTAACACCACCGCTCTTGTCTACACCTGACAGATTTCCGTTGTTGTCATAAGTGAAGGTCACTTTCCTGTTGTTCGGATAGATAACCTGGGTCAGCCGGTTGCAGGCATCATACGAGTAAATCGCAGGCTCGACCTGAGCTCCAAGCTCTGGTACAAATGACAGGGCGGCTATAAACGACAGCAGGGCGAAATATAAGTTTATTTTTTTCATGGTTTCTTCCCCTTGTTCTCCTCGGCGCTTTCATTTGTAAAGTCGGTGTAGACAGCCTTGGCGGCATCCCATATTGAGCCTAGAGAATCACCCAAGGCCACGTTTTCAGCCGCGCTCTGGGCAAGTTCCCCGGCTTCGCCGGCGCGGTTACCGACTTGTTCGGTAGTTTCAAACAAACTGCTCAATCCGCGCTCATACATATTGCTTGTTTTTTGAGCATTGGCCAATTTCTGATTGAAATCTTTGGGATTACCTTTAAATGTCTCATTGAATTTCTTTTTTGCTTCCAGCTCCTTCTGGCGGTACTTGGCGTTGATTTCCGCGGCGTTCGCATTTGCATTGTCATGGCTTTCAGCTGCGCCCAGAAAATAGTATGCGGCAGATGCGGCCGCCAGGAAGAGAAGGAAGGGAGTCCTACCGGTCGGATCGGCATAGATCATGGGATTGTTCTTCCCGAACTCGTAAAGGTTGTTGCCCGCCGAAAACCCGAGCGGATCCCTGCCGAGGAAACGCGCGGTGGACGCATCATAGAAGCGCTGCTGCATGTAGAAAAGCCCGTTCCTCTCATCCTGGACGCCGAGGATTCCGTTGAAGGTGAACGGATTTTCAACAAGTGTATTTACCGGGTCAGATGCCACCTGCCCGTACGGCAGATAATCATATTTCGCCAGTACATTCAGCGAGCTGTCGGCCATGAACCTAACATTCGCCTGGCGGTCGCCGTAGTAGTCAATCCAATCCCCGCCAGAAGTATATGTGGAAAGAAGTGCATTTCCGGCATAGATATGACGGTCCAGGATGACGCCCGCCGCATCCGTGGTGAACAGGAGGAGCCCGGACGGCAGATAATGATAATTGATCGTTTCATCGCCGTTGACGCGCTTTGTGCGGTATCCGTCGGAGTCAAAGGTGTTAAGTATGGTTTCCGTAGTTGCCACTGGCGCAGTGATTTTCCTGACGATTTTCGTGAGCCTGTTGTCGGCGTCGTATGTGCATACTGTCGTTCCCGCTCCAAGATTCGTGAGGTTGCCATCGGCATCGCTTGTGCAGGCCTGGATACCCTTCTTGGTGAGTTCTCCTCCGGCGTTGTAGAGCAGCGCCATCTTGTCCGGCAGAGACGCTCCCTGATAATATGCAATTCCGTCAGTCAGTGTTTTCGTTACATTCCCGACTGCGTCCAAGGTGTCATTGCTTGTAAACAGGTTGGAATCGTCCGCCGCTACGCTGTGCCTGAGACCAGTGAGCCGTCCGGCAGCGTCATAGGAATACGCGGACTTTGTCCCGTTCGGGCGCAGCATCTGGGTGATCTGCCCACGGTCATTGTAGGTGAGATCATAGTCGCCGGTGGTGTCACCTGTGACGGCAACCTTGGTAATCGCATTTGTGGAGCGTCTTTCCCCTACAAGATCGGTTCCGGGATTGTTCTTCAGAACTGATGGGACTGCAATGCGGTTGAAATCGTCATATGTATAGGTGACGGCAAGATTGTTGTCAGGATATATGATCTTCTTGAGCTGTCCTCCCGGGAACCATTCCAAATTCACCTCTTTCAAGTCCGGATAGGTGATTTTCGTAACCCGGTTGCTTGCATCATAGACATAATCCGTGACGGAAGTCGTTGTCCCCGCTGCGGTGGTCAGGCTGTCTGTCCGTCTTGTGACGTTGCCGTTGGGATCACGCACATAGTTGACCTTGGTTGCCGGAGTAGTGGCTGTCGCCGGAACCTTGTCGGTGAGCCGCCCATCAAAATCATATGAGTAATTTATCGTATGGCTGCGTGCGTTTTTGGTGGAGGCTATCTGGCCAGTCTTCGTCCGGGTCATGGTGTTGTACTTCAGGAGCGGATCCATGACGCTCAGCAGGCGGCCGTTTGCGTCGTATTTATAGGTCGTGGTGGAGTTGTTGGAGTCCCTGAAGGACACGAGATTGCCGGTGCTGTCATATTCGCGTACGACCTGGTAGCTTCTGGCATCCGTGAAGATTACCGGACGTCCCGCGCTGTCGTAGGAAGTCGAGGTTGAGCGCAGAAGCGGATCAACGGTTTTGATCAGACGGTTGTCCATATCGTATTCCATCTGGGTGACCTTGTTGTTGGGATCAAGGATTGTCGTGATGGAGCCCAGGTCGTCGCGGGTGGCATATGTCCATTCTCCAAGCTCATCCTGGAACGAGGTCTGGCCGAAGGCGCTGTAACCGTTGAAGTATGACGGTGTTCCGGTGACAGAATCGTAGGTGACTCTTTCCAGGCGGTCGTTGTTGTCCCAGGAAAGAGATTTTGTCTTGAGATTTGCGTCCTGGATTGAGATGCAGCGGGATGCGGCATCGTAGACGAGCGTTGTCGTGCCAGAAGCAGAGCTGGCAACCGTAGCCACCTCTCCCTTGTCATAAGTGAAGGTCGTGTCATTGCCGCGTGCGTCCCTGAGGGTCGTAAGACGTCCTTGTCCATCATAGAAGAAATAGGAGATGTTTCCGAACGGAGTGGTGACACTCGTCGGCTGGTAGTTTGAATAGGCATAGACCCATGGATAGCCGAAGGCATCTTCCATCCTGGTCATATCGTCGCTGGCAGGATCGTAATAAAACTTTGTTATGTTTCCGAGGGCATCGGTCTTCCTGGTCATGTTGCCGCGGGAATCATATTCGTATTTGCAGCTGCCGCCCTTCTCATCAGTGACAGTTTCAGGAAGCTTCGCGGAATTGAACGCGAAGCTGCGGACATTCCCCAGCGGATCCTTGATCGATGTTGTCAGCCCGCCTGCGTTTGTAATGAGCGTTGTCTGCCCTCCCGGATCTGTGCGTTTTACGGTTTTGCCGTCTTCCTGGATTTCGTATTTTATCGTGCCGTAGGCGCCGGGACGCGTGACCGTGGCAAGGGATTTATCCCCATTGCTGACGCCGACCCTGTCCTTGTATGTAAACGTTGTGGTTACTCCTTCAGTTGTCATTGAAGTGATAAAGCCGTTGGAGTCGTAGGCATAGGATCCGGAGTAATTTTTCATGTCGGCAATGCCGGTAAGATTTTTTCCGGTATAACTGAAAATGACAGAGCGTCCCAGCATCGACATTCCGGTGCAGAGTCCGGTGGCGGAGTCAGGATTATATGTGAAATTAATGGTCCTGGAGGAAGAATCCGTTATAGATTTGACAGCACCGCTGGTGGTGTCGATATCGAAAGTAGTCGTATTGCCGAACTGGTCCGAGATGCTGGAGAGATGGAACTGGCTGCCGCCTGAGTTGCTGTCCGTTACGGCATATGTGTATTTCAAATGGGAGGCCTTCAAGGTAAGCTCGAAACTCGGAACCGCATATTTGTAGACAAGCTTGTCATAGATGCCTTCCGGAGATTTCAGGGTCAATGCTGTTTCAGGTCCTGCATAAGTATCGAGATCTTCACCTTTGGGAGTGGTGAATGTGAAACTTCTGCCGCCGCCGTTGACAAGCTGGGCATTCTTGCCGGATCGTCCGACCACCGACTCATAGCGGAACCTCCAGTTCTTGCCGAACGGCCCGATGTTTGTCGCATCGTCCGCGCAGGGCTGCGAATTGTAGACCAGCTTGAGGTTGATCGGCGCACCCAGGGTCTTCATATAGAAGAGAGTGCCTTCCATGACAAGGTTCAGGGACGCTGTATTGACCCGGTACTGGGGAAGTCCGACATGGTTGGGAGGAGTGTCCTGGGCATCGAACAGGGTATATGGAAAATCCGAGCTGCCGCCTGTCCTGGCCTTGAGCCATGGCGCGGATACTGCAAGTGTTTCCGAGACGCCTCCGCACCAGAACGATTTATTCCCATAGCAGAGGGCGTATGTCTCGTCCAATGTCGGAAGTGTCCGCCTCTCCCATGTCCGGCCGTCTTCAGAAATCCAGACATCCCCGGCGCGGCGTGACGCGACGACAAACAAGCCTTCCGCATATGTCACGCTTGAAGTCCAGCTGTAAATTGAGGCTACCCCTTCAAAACCTGGCGCCGGTGCGCCATCATTCCAGTTGGCGCCATTGTCGTCCGACCATTTGGGGCCTGACAACGAAGCCGCGACAATCGTTGCCTTGTTCGAAGCGAACTTATAGCCCGGAAGATCGTCGCTCTGCGTATAGAACTGCGAGGAATCCGCCTCCGGATAGGTCCAGGCCTCACAATCAGCTCCATTTGATTTATAAACTCCGTTTGATCCAAGCGCATACCAGTTTCCGAGTGCATATCCCACGCCAAATAGTTTTGTGGGGATCGTCTTGTAGGTTGCTCCATCCCGGACAAGTTTCCAGGTATTGCCGTTGTCTGATGAATAAGTTATCCATCCATTCCAGACACCGGTGATTTCGCCGACGGCAACAAGCTTTCCATTGCCATCACCTGCGACTCCATTCAGACTGCCGTCGACAACGAGGTCGGAACTCCTGGCTGTCCAGGTGCTGCCATTGTTGTCGGACGTCCAGATGCAGGCATTGCCGGAAGCCGGCTTGCTGCATACGGCAATGAAACGGCCCTTGGAGAAAATCACCGAATTGAAGACTTCAGAAGCACTCGCGGTGGGTCTCAGAGTCCAGTTTGTACCATCAGTCGAATTAGCGGCAAAGGCCTTGCCCGCAGCGAGGTCCTGTCCGACAATCACATAGGTGTTTTTGCCGTACGCCATGCCGTAAATCTGATAGTTGCCGTCGGGGCTGAGGCCGGGATTTTTCGCTGTCCATGCCCCGAGCGTGTCTGCCGCCTGCGCGGAAGTGAATAGTGCGATCAGGATGAGTCCGGCCGTGGCCGATGCCAAACGTAAGCTCCATGAAATATTCATATCCCCTCCGGAGTATTGAATTGCTGCCCGCGCAACAATAGCTATTCTATCTTAAAAGGAGGCGAATGTCTAGTAGTTTTATGGCTCTTCCGCAGAATCTGTGGGTAAAAAGTTATAAGAACTGGGGCTTTCCGCCCCAGACCCCGAGGATTTTGGAGGCATGAGGGAGCAGAGCCGGACAGTATTGCATGAAAGAGCGGGAGGCCGAAGCCTCCCTTCGGCAACTGTCCGTTGCTGTCCCGTCCGGGGATCCCCTGGGGGACGCATCCCTGCGGAGCCGCCTCCGTTTTGCCGGACGTTTGAATATATGCTCTTGTAGCCGCTAAGGCAATGGGAGGAATCGTTTTGGGAATTTGAAAAGAGCGCATCGCTAGTATCTTTTGAGTGTTTGTCTAAAGAACATAACAAAGGACATTCACGATGCGCGTAGAAACAATACACAACTTAACGTCCTTAACGTACCTTAATGAACCATGTCATGCTCAGGGAATTGGCACGGGCTCCCGGATTTGTATCTGCCGATGCGGAGAAAATAACGGTGTTTCTTTGTCCGCCTATCACCGTCCAACCGAAAGTCAGGGAGAATCTCCAGCTTTTTCTTGATCAGTCATCCGTAAATATCGGAAAATTCAAAGGGGAAAAATTAGAATTCAAGCTGTGGAATAAAGATGTCAGAGAAGCAAAAAGAGGGATTTTTATTTGCGATTGTTAAAATCAGCCCTCAGCCTCAAAGTATTGAGGGCTGTAGAATATTGCCGGGATCCAACGTAATTATATTTCTTGAAAATGCTACTTCTGTAACTAAATTACCAGAATCATAAATGTTTTACAGGATTCCGTCAATATGGATATGGACAAGGCAAAGGTTAGAATAACTGGATACGGCAAGCTTCAGGAACTCTACAGTCTTGATGTACTGCCGCATTACTGCGTATCCTATATCGCCTTGAAAGGCGAACGCAAGACCGTAGTGGAACCATTACTGACAACAGAAATCTACCCTTTGAGGTATGATCCAGGAGATTCACCCGGAGCCCTTATCGAATTTGCATTGAAATATGAGGGCATCAATCTCGAAATCCTATATTCGATATTCCAGAAGATGGAAGAGAAGGAAATATGCAACCATGTACTTGCCAGCCCATTGGGGATATATACAAGGAAAATCTGGTTCTTGTATGAGTTCCTCACCGGACGGGAGCTTGCAATCCCGGATCTCAAGCAGGGGAACTATGCGGATCTTCTAGACAGCTCATCATATTATCCTGCCGTTCCCATCCGAAACAGACGGCACAGGATAAACAATAATATTACCGGAGACCGTCGTTTTTGTCCTGTTGTCAGAAAAACTGATATCCTGGAAAAATATTCATCCATGCAATTTGAGAAGCAATGCGGTGACATGCTTGAAAAATATCCTCCGGAACTTTTGAGCAGAACGCTGGCATATTTGTACACCAAGGAGACCAAGTCCTCCTTTGAGATGGAAAATGTCATACCTGAGAAGCAGCGTACGGCCCGTTTCATTGCCCTTCTGCGCAGGGCAGGAAAAGAGAAAATCCTGAACAAGGAAGCGCTTGTGAAGCTCCAGAAGGCGATAGTCGATGAAAGGTTCGCCCTGGACGATTATCGGGACTTCCAGAATTATGTTGGAGAAAGCATAGGGCTTGAAAAGGAAATAGTCCACTATGTGCCTCCGCGTCCGGATGATATTGCGGAGATGATGGATGGAATGATATATTGTGCGGAGAATATGCTTGAATCAAAAATGCATCCGGTAATAACAGCTGCCGTGGCATCCTTCGGATTTGTCCTTCTTCATCCTTTCGAGGACGGCAATGGGCGTCTTCATCGGTTCCTGATCCATCATATTCTTTCAAAGACCGGATTCACCCCGGAAAATCTCATCTTCCCAGTTTCTGCGACGATGTTGAAGCAGATCGCAAGATATGACGAAGTCCTTGAATCCTTCTCTAAACCACTCATGGAACACGTTGAATACACTCTTAATTCTGAAGGTGAGATGAAGGTTCTGAACCAAACCGGTGTCCATTACAGATATATTGACATGACATTTTTTGCAGAAAGACTTTTTGAGTTTGTAAGAGACACCATTGAAAAGGAACTCAAAGGAGAGCTTGATTTCATCATTTGGTATGACGAATTGCTGAAGTCATTGCGTGAAATCGTAGACATGCCCGACAGGAAAATTGACCTTTTCATAAAGCTTTGCATACAGAACAAAGGAAGAATCGCCAGCGGGAAAAGAAAAATATTTGAGAAGCTGACTGATAGTGAAATATCCCACATGGAAAAAACTATTCAGAAACATATGAAGGAAGGAAAAGTAGATTTTCCCCAGTTAAGAAAATAATTTCATTATTTTACTTCAGATGCATAGCATTTTCCCTGGTGTTTCTCCAAAGCTTTTCAATCGAAAGTAACTTCGCCGAAATCAACTGTTAACAGTCTGGTGAAAAGGCACGGCTGTCTGGAAAATGTCCTAGAACATTCCCCGCAGGA
>JBAQUG010000083.1:0-2457 GCA_049297395.1 Victivallales bacterium
CCTTAAAAGGTTTTCCCTTCCCCGCATCCAATACAACATATAGCAATACGAGGAGCTGGCAAAATGAATGACATTCCTTTTTTAACGCTGGGCAAACCGGAAGGGCCCTGTGCGGTTCATGGGCGCTACACTCCTGACGGCCGCGTGCAGTTCGACAAGCGTCCCGCGCGGGAGTGGGAGTTCATGGCGACGGGGACGGGCGTGACCGGACTCACCGTGAATTTTCCGGATGAAATGCTCGTCCAGGTCAACCATTCCGCAGCAATTGATGAGCAGGGACAGGTCAAGGCCTTGAGCCGCCTGCACCTGAGTCTTGACGGCAGTCCGTTTGCAAACGCAACGTCATTCCGCATGGAGACTAATTTTCGCACGTCCCTGATCCGGGCCGAGGCGCAGACGGAGTCCGGGTTGGTGCGGGTGGAAATCCGCGCACATGTTCCGCTGGAGGCTTTCCGCATTGACATCTACGATGAGCGCAAGACGCCCGGTTCGCTCAGCATCCGGTTCGAGGAAGATGCCCCTTCCGTCGCGGTGGCATCTGGAAACGGGATGTGCTTCTTCCATGAGAATTCCAAGGAAGGGAAGGGGATCAACAGCAGCAACCAGAACTGGCTGGCTGGCCGGACGTTCGGACTAGGCGTCGAATCGGCGGGCAGCAAAGTGCAGTGTGACGGCAAGCAGATGACGGTTCCGGCCTTAAAGCATCAGGTGCTTTACATTGTGGGTGCTTCCGAGCGGAACGGAAAAGACGCCTTCCTGAAGTCCGTGGCGGAACGCATGCGGCAACTTGCGGCGTTAAGCCAGGATGAGTTCATCAATAGCCATGAAGCTTGGTGGCGGCAATTCTGGGCGCGTTCCTATTTTGAGCCGGACGACCGGAATGGCAAGCTGATTCGCTACCGCGCCGCCTTCGACTTTTTCCGCTATTACACTGCATGCTGCACGAGTGATCGCCGTGAGACTCCGGCGCGGTTCCAGATCGAATTGTACCGCTATCATCTGCGGCAGCATGTATGGCTGACTATGGGCATTTGCGCCGTTGAGATGTATCAGTCCGTGTTTGGCACGATGCGCACCGGTGACTGGGAAACCTTGCGCAGCGAGTTCCTTTTTCTCAAGGAGAACCTGCCATTCTATAAGGAACAAGCGCGGCGGATTCAGGGTGTCAAGGGGGCGTTTATTCCGATGGGCCAAGCGCCATGGACGCACCAGGAATCATGCGAGGTCTCTCCTGCGGCCAACGAATTGTGTTCCAGTGCCAGCAAAGACGTTCCATACAATGGTGACAATCCGGCTGGGCCGCTTTTCATGCTGGCCCTGGCATGCGACTATGCCGATCTGAGCGGCGATCGGCAGTTTGTTGACGACACCCTCCTTCCACTCGCCACAGAAGTCATGGAGTATTTCCGCCTCCGCTATCCGCCCGGGGCGGACGGCAAGATCGCCTTTGACCCCTGCAATGCCGGTGAAACTTGGCGGGCGGTTCGGAATCCGGCTGAAGTCATCTGCGCCTTTCGCTTTGCGCTGCCCAGGCTGATCTCCGTCGGTGAAATGCATGGCTGGCCGAAGGACACCATCGGCCAGTGGCGTGCGATGCTGGCTGCGGCGCCTGATATCCCGCGCGGACGGTTTGTCTTTGACGAGAGGAGACCAGATGTCAAACCGGAGATCCTGCCCGGAGACTTGCTGGTGCCGGCGCAGAGCATGGACGGCTGCAAATCCTACGTACTGCCCTGGAGCAAGGAGAAAGCCTGGTACAGCATGAACGCACAGCAGACCGAACTGTTCGCCATATGGCCCGCCAAGTTGACGCTGCTCACCGACGAGGATCGTCGGACGGCGCGGGAATCCTTTGCCATCCGGCACTTCAAGCACTCCTGCCATGCTTGGGATCTTGATGTCGTGCATGCTGCGAGTCTCGGTCTTTTGGACGATGTCAAAGAATGGTTCGACAAGCATTTCAACTGCACATTCGTTCTGCCCTGTGGTTTGGCTCGGGAGACAGCCCCCGAGAACCCGGCATGTCCGGGCATTCCGGAATACCCCAGCCTGCAAGGGATGGGAACCGGGGTGATCCCGGTATTCGAAATGCTGCTGCAGGATTACCCTGATCTGCTTATCGTCCTGCCATGCTGGGATCCCAAGGTGGCGGTGCGATATTCGCTTTTCAGCCCGTATGCCGGAAAAGTCATGGTGGATTACGATCCGGTGAAAGGTGCGACGGTGCAGACGGAGCGACCGATCCGGGTGCAATGCGGCACGGGGATATCAATGGCCCGGAAATAATTTAAAAGTAAAGGAATTTGGGGCGAGAGCAAAAACTTTTTGAAAAAAGTTTCTTTCCCTCGCCCCAATCCCCACTTCCTTTTACAAAAACTTTTATCTTTCATCTGATTGCCGTTGCAATCAGATGGAAAAGCAAACAGGTTTGGAAAGGGTTGGGGTGCGGGGAAGGGA
>JBAQUG010000084.1:0-7095 GCA_049297395.1 Victivallales bacterium
GGAAATACCTGTGGATATCAAGGAAGAGGCGCCAGAGCCGGAAAGGCCGGCCATGCATGAACAGAATGAATTCCGCGCGAATTCCGCAATCGACAATCTCAAGACGGCGCTGAAGAAGGCGAATCCGAATTTCGAAGAGAACAACGTAAAAATGCAGATCGGTGAAAACGGCGTATGGAAGATCGATGTCAGCAACCAGCATATGGGCAATATCTCCCCCCTGTCCGGACTGCCCATAAGCCTTCTGAACCTTTCAAATACGGCAGTTTTTGATTTGAACAGCCTGAAGAATTCCAAGCTCTCCGAACTCTATCTGGATTGGACGAATGTCTCTGACATTTCACCGTTGAAGGGGCTTCCCCTGAAGACTCTCAGCCTGTGCGGACTGCAGGTGAAGGATTTCTCCGCGCTCAAGGACATGCCCCTTGAAAACCTCAATCTCGGTGAGACGAATGTGCATGATATCGGGTTCCTGAAAGGGAAACAGCTCAGGATACTCTCGCTCAGGCGTACCGATGTCGGTGATCTGGGGGCGCTGAAAGGCATGAAGCTCCAGCATCTCTCCCTGTTCGAGGCGAACTTCAAGAACCTCAAGCCGATAGAGGACATAGACCTTGAATCAATAGTGGTTTCCGGACGGATGGTTAACCAGGACATGTACAAGACATTCAAGAAGATGAAGTCGTTGAAATTCATCTCCCCCGGACCCGACATCAAGATGCCTGCCGAGGAGTTCTTCAGAAGATTCGCCGGGGTTGAAAAAGGCCAGCAGCCCATGGGGCCGGATCAGGGCCACGGGGGAATCCGCACTGGCCCGATGAGGTGAATTTATTCTTCCGAATAAATTTTATTTTCCTCAAGGCATGATCCATCGCGTGAATATCAAGATTTTCTTGCCGACTACCGACAGCTGACGACCGACGACCGTCTTTAATACTTCCCGCACCTGTGCGCCGTCTCATACATGGCGATGACATTCTCCAGCGGTGAATTGTCCTGCAGGCAGTGCGTCGGCGCGAAACAGTATCCTCCTCCCGGCATCATGATGTCGAGCACGCTCCTGCAATCTTCGATCACCTTCTCAGGCGTTCCGGTGGCCACCGGTCCGGCAGTGCTTATGCAGCCATGGAAGGCCAGCCTGCCGCCGAATTTCTCCTTGAGATAGGAGGGGGCCATGTTCTTCGCCTCCGGCTGGAGCGTGTCGACAGCTGAAATCCCCATTTCGATGAAATCCTCGTAGGCCCAGCTGCTCGATCCGCACGAGTGTATCATTACAGGTATTCTGAAGCTTTTCGCCAGGTCCACGAACCTCTGGTGCAGCGGGCGGATCTGCCTGCGGAAAAGTTCCAGGCTGATCAGCGGCGAATTCTGGCTGCCGAGATCCTCGCCTATCCAGAGGAAGTCGATTCCCCCGTCTGCCGCCTCGAGCGAACGGCGGATTATCTCGAACTGGATGTCGACCCTGCGCCTCGCCAGAAGCATTCCCGCTGGATCGTCTGTGATCAGGTCGACCATTGTCTGTTCGACGCCGCGGAGCATTCCGTTCATGTTGATGATGTCTCCGGTTCCGGCTCCGCCTGTGTGTATGGCAAATCCGCGTTGCTGCCGGCATTGCTCCTTGACCTTCGAGTAGTCGAAATGGTCAGGATTCGGCATTGCCCATCCCGCAATCTCCGCCTCGGTGGCTTTTTCCAGGGGGAAGTCGCAGAAGTCCCAGTAGCCGCCCGTCTCATGTCCTACCCATGTGCGGTGGATGCCCCAGTTGTCTACGAGCACATTCCTCTCAGGGATGTCCTGATGCAGCTTGGAACCTGTGTAGCATGGGCCGGCTCCGCGGAAATCGACGCCAAGCGCCTTGTTCAAGCCTTCGCCGTCATCGGACTTCAGTCCGAAGTGGGCTTTCAATTTCTGGTCTATGCCGGGATTGGAAAAGTAGTTGACAGGCACCCTGTCTGCCTTCTCGTGATTGAAAGTCCTCAGAACCCTGTCCTTTGAACTAAGCTTGTCACCGTATGCCAGCGTTTCCATGATATCCTCCTTGTTTGTAAATATATTATCAGTTTATAGGATATTATAAATGGAATAAATTATAGATATGTGTAATATATTATCAAAATGAAACATCGAACAAAAAAAACCGCTCGAAATTCCATCGTGGCGTATGCGAACCATGCGACAATAGCGCCGGGGAAGACAATAGGGGAAATGCATGTGATGAGCAGGATGCTGCTCTGGTGCCGGGCAGGGGAGGGGAATGTCACTGTCAATGGCGGAAGATACGTCCTTGGTGCCGGCGGCATGATGTTCATGCCGTGGGGGCACAGGATCAGATATTTCAACAGTTCGAAGGAGCCATGGCGTATTTCCGGCATACACATAATTCCGGAACTGCCGTCGGGCTCTCCCGTCGAATACAAGGTGAAGCATGGAGAAGGCGATCTCATAAAAGGCGGGAGTTCGAGGAAGGACGCATATCTTGGAAAAATCCTGAAAGGTGTCCTCAAAGGCCGTCTCGCATATCCAAGCCCCCTCGCACATCTTGCTGAATACACGGTAGGACTTTTCACCAGGGGCGATCAGTCGGAGCGGCAGGCAAGGATGCTTTCCGGACTTTTGCTTGGCGAAATTGAATGCAATATTGCCATTCCGCAGGTTTCTCCGGCAAATCTTCCGATTCCCCTTGTGAAAATATGCGACTTCGTGGAAGCAGGTCTTGGGAGTAAGATCGCATTGCAGGATCTTGTCAGGGCCGGCAACAGCAGTCCCGCGACCGTGTGCAGGCTTTTCTCCAGGCATCTTGGGATGAGGCCGTTCGAGTGGATCAACAGGAGGAGGATTGAAAAGGCATCCGAACTCCTGCTGTCCACGGATCTGAGGATCGGGGAAATAGCCGAGAAGGCGGGAATTCCAGACTGCTATTATTTTTCAAAATTGTTTTCAAAGATCAAAGGCGTGCCTGCCGGCAGATTCCGCAGCGAAAATTCATCGATGATTTGATGTGTGCCGGAATTGTCAATACATCGAACACGATATAGATTAAAAACCGATGGAAAAAGAAAACACAGTTGTAATTCCAGCAGGAACCGGTGCCGGGAAGACTCCAGGACCTTCCGGAGCGTCCGGTTCCGAATCAAGAAGCTTCACGAGGCCGACGACCAAGTTCCTCACCATACAGGCGGCCACCACGCATGTCACTACGGACAAGATCAAACTCGATCTCCACGAGCTCGAAAACCTCACGGGAGTCTATGACCGCTACGAGATCATAGAGAAGTTCGCTGAAGGCGGGCAGGGGGACATCAAGACAGCCATGGACCGCCTCCTCAGACGCTATGTCGCCATCAAATCCCTCAAGCGGGAGCATGTCCATAACCATGAGATCATCGCGAATTTCATGGCCGAGGCGAAAGTGACCGCCCAGCTCGACCATCCTTCAATCGTCCCCCTCTACGAAGTCAACGGCGACGACGAGAGCCGGATCCACATCGCCATGAAGCTCATCCACGGGAGGACGCTCGACGACATCATCGAGGACACGATTCTCGACTGCAGGCGGCGGAAGGCCGCCAGGACAGACGACATCGAGAGCGAGTCGCTCAAGATACGCCTCGAAAACTTCATCAAGATCTGCGACGCAGTGAGCTATGCACACAACAAGAATGTCATCCACCGGGATCTCAAGCCTGAGAACGTGATGGTCGGACAGTTCCATGAAGTCTATGTGATGGACTGGGGGATAGCGAAAGTACTGTCTGAGGACGGCAATGACGGCCCCGACGCCAACGGCCTCTGCGGAACTCCCGGCTATATTGCTCCGGAAGTCGCTGAAAAACAGGCGTACGGTCCTGCAGGCGACCAGTATGCGCTCGGCATAATTCTTTTCGAGCTGGCAACCCTCAAGCGTGCGAATATCGGACAGAACATCACTGAAGTTATGGCAAAGACCATGTCCGGAAAACTCGAAGCGCTGGAGCATTATTTCCCGCAATACCGGCTTCCAGAGGAGCTGCAGGCGATCATCATGAAGGCGACGGCGTTGAAACCGTCCGACAGGTATAAGTCGGTCAGCATGCTTGCGGACGACATCCGCCGTTTCCTTCGCGGGGAGGAGACGATTGCGATGCCTGATGATCTCACCCGCAGGATCTTCCGCAAGCTCGTCAAGCACCGAACCCTGACGGCATCGGTTGTCCTGCTTCTCCTGCTTGCATGTGCTGGAGTGACGATCTTCTCTCTGATAAGGCAGAATCAGTCGATAATCGAATCCAAGAAGCGCGCACTGACTCTTGTCCAGCTGCAAAGCTCCATAACCGATCAGGCGCACCAGATCGACCGCCACTTCCTGCGGGTGGCTAATACGCTGGACAGATATTCGGATAAAATCGTGTTTCTTCTCAAGGCTGGAGCCCGTAGCGGCAGGGACAATATCTGCGAATATCGCAGTTTCAGCAGCGAAACGAATCCGCCTCCAGGGACTGTGATGTCCAAGTTCTACCAGCAGAAGGTCAGTTTTTCAGAGGCCGCATACAAGCTTGCACCAGGCTTGAAACTCGAGGAGGTGGACGCGCAGATACAGGCGGTCAGCCCCATCCTCAAGGATCTTCTTGGATATATGGTCCTCGGGGGGAAGGACTCGGCTGACGGTACCGCTTCCAAGCTCAGCGGCCAGGCTTTGACCGCCGGTCTTCCCATCACCTTTATTTATATGGGGCTTGAGAAAGGCGTCCTTATAAATTATCCCGGGTTCTGTACGCTTTCCGACGACTATGATCCGCGGAAGCGGATGTGGTACAGGGCTGCTCTTGAAAAAAACGGCGTGGTCTGGAGCGCGCCGTACATGGATGCCTTTGGTCTTGGCGTTGTCATGTCGGCCTCGAAGGCGCTGCGTGACAGCGAAGGCCGCTTCTACGGTGTTTCCTCGATGGATATGACTTTTGAATATACTACGGAACTCATGAAGACCGTCACATCCAAGAACAATTCAGTCGTCTGCAGATACCTCATTGATGCCGAAGGGAATGTCATTCTCTCTACGAAACTCAAGGATGAGCAATTGAAGAAGGCCGAGAAGGATTTTTCAACCTTGAAATTCGACAAGTTCCCATATCCGCAGATTGCCGGGGATATCCGGGATGCTTCAGCCGGGCAGTTTGAAGCGAAAAACGGAAACCTGATCCGTCTTATTGGATATGCTCCCGTGAAGACACTCGGCTGGTTCTACGTCGAGGAGATCGACCTGGAAAAACTGCTGGAGTAATTGGCAGAGCCCTTGGAGGACCCTTATTCAAACTGACTGCACACGGTTCCTTCAAATCATTATATTTCCGTATTTCCTTGACTTGAGGCTGGATTTTTGGTATAATTGGCTGGTAAGAAGGAACTTTTGAAGATTTTGCCTTTCTAAACAATAGGGGAGCTTTTTTTGTGTTTCCCGTGCTCCTTTCAGTTTGACAGGTTAGATTACAATTATGGGAAGTTTTAATTACAAAATGAGAAGAACAGCCTTATCAATACTGACCGCGGTGCTTGCGCTTGCAAGTCTGCAATCCTGGAGCGTGGACCCTCAGGACACATTTGTCTGGACCATGCGCACTCCAGCTGGAGCAGGCGTGACCAAGTATTGGTCTGCGGTGGCTATGAACTCAGATGGCACGAAACTTCTTGCCTGTGCGCAGATGGCTTCAGGCGGAGGTGGCGACTACGTCTATACTTCGACGGATGGCGGTGGCACATGGAGCAAGCGTCAACCCGCCGGAACCGGAGTGCCAAAGTTCTGGTCTTCTGCCGCCATTAATTCAGATGGAACTAAAATGGTTGTCTGCGCTGAACACATCTACACCTCGATCTATGGTGGAGCCTCCTGGGTCAAAAGAGCACCCGCCGGAGCAAACGTGTCAAAGAACTGGTATTCGGTGGCGATGAGCTCTGACGGAACCAGGATTGTCGCATGCGCGTATAATGACTATGTATATACGTCAACGGATGGCGGTGCATCCTGGGTCATGCGCGAACCCGCCGGCGCATCTACAATAAAAAAATGGTACAGCGTCGCCACGAGTTCCGACGGTACAAAAATTACAGCTGTCGCCTATGATGATTACGTATACACTTCTACGGACAGTGGAGTGGCTTGGACCAAGCGCGAACCTGCCGGTCTCGGAACGACCAGGCAGTGGGGATCCGTGGCCATGAGTTCCGACGGCTCGGTGATAGCGGTCTGCACGGAAGGCGATTTCCTGGTTTACGCTTCGACCGACAGTGGAGCAAGCTGGACTCCGCGTGATCCGTCTTCAGGGGCTTATTCGTTCGGAAGCGCGGTGACCATGAATTCCGCCGGGACCAAGCTTGTTGCATGTCCTCTCAACTCTGATTACATCTATAATTCCTCAGATGTCGGCGCCTCCTGGAACCAGAGCGCTCCCAACGGCGTAGGTGTGCAAAAGGACTGGTGGTCGATTTCCATGAGCGGTGATGGGGTGGGGTTAGCCGCATGCGCACATGACAATGACTATGTCTATACCGCCACCAACAACAAGCAGGTCAATTTCCAGGCTGGAGCTGATGGAACTTTAAGCGGATCCACCTCGCAGTCCATACCCCTGGGCATGGACTGCACTCCTGTGACTGCAGTTCCGGCTGCGAATTATCATTTGGTGAACTGGACCGGGGATGGTGGTTTTGTGACTACTTCCGATAATCCGCTCACTGTCGCAGATGTCAGCAACTCTATGACAATAACTGCGGATTTCGCACATGATCAGGGCACGATAGCAACTGAAGCCATTGGAAACGGTACGATAGATGTTGGCATCGGACCGTATGACACGATGACCCTGTACGATATTTCAGCGACAGCGGGGGGCGGATATACGTTTGTGAACTTTTCAGTCTTCGGCAGCGCGACGCTTGAGGCGACTACTTCCCCGACGCAATTCAAGCTGACAGGCCTTGACGGATGCACCGCGAAGATCACCGTGAATTTCCTGGATGATGCTAATGTCGTGACACCCGATCCGGTTGTTGGCGACACGGACAGCTTCACCGGAATCAGCGAGGCGGCGGAGAGCAGCATGGTCTACAGGGTTGCCGTTCCCG
>JBAQUG010000085.1:0-3701 GCA_049297395.1 Victivallales bacterium
TGCTCATCCTCTGCAAACTGGTAATCTTGAAGGAATTTTAAAATATATCCTTCGGATTCTGGCTTATCCGTGAACATGTCCTTGAATCTGCGATTCTGATCGCTTATCGCCTTGATATGGAGCAGGCCTTCAGTGGCGGAAATCAATTCACCTGACCTGTCCTTGTCAAATGCAAAGAAATACCCGGCATCACCCTTGTTGTCAATCATATGCGCCAGATGGGCTAGTTCATCATCATCCCTGCGCATTTGAATACGCCCCCACTTGCCCTTTGGCAGATTCCTGATTTGTTCCTTGTATTCATCGCTGAAGCCGGGATTCGTTTCAAACTCCCGCAGATCATCCATGAACAAATCTTCAGCCGCAAGAAGCTCGGACGTCTCAAATATTTTCCGGAAAGCTTCAAGCCTTTTCTTTTCATCACGGCTGTATAAATCCTCTGTAAAATCCTGAGGTATTGGTTCCTCATCCAAGACGGACTGATCTGATCCTATGGTATAGCGGATAAGATTGATCTTGTCCTCCAGTTTTCGCACAAGTCTCAGATAGCTTTCAAGTTGCTCGGTCGGTCGGAAATTATAGATGAAAATCTCCTCATGATTCGTGCCAAGGCGGTTTATGCGTCCGTTCCTCTGTATCATACGCACGGGATTCCAATGCAAGTCGTAGTTTATAATGATTCCGCAATCCTGGAGGTTCTGCCCTTCGGAAAGCTTGTCTGTCGCAATCAGGTAATCAATTGCCTTTTCCCCATCCTTCAATTCGTATTCCTGCGAGACTGGGGCAAATCTCCTGGCGAAATCCTCGATCTCACTTTTTGTCCCAAGAGCGAACTCCACATTCTTGTTTTTTCTCAATAAGCCAGGCAGTTCCTTCTGCAAATACTTTAGGGTATCTGCAAAATATGTGAAGACAAGCACTTTGCTTTCTTCGTTCTCATCCAGCTTGTCGGCAAGTACCTTTATCTTATGATCCTTCTTGACCAAAAGCGCTAACTGTTCCTTTAGGATTGCGACAATAAAGAGATCTTTTTCGATATCTTCTTTCAGCTGTTTTACATTGAATACTCCAGGTTCGGGTGAAATTGACATGAAATCATCGGAACCTTGCTCAAACGATTCTATGTCAAAATCCAAGCCATCCCCTTCGGAAAGCTCTTCGTTGTAGTCTTCGATGGCCTTGTTGAGCTGGGAAAGATTTTTAACCGAAACTATCTTATTGAACTTCTCCAGCTTCTCTTTGAAGTCAAGAAGTTTGCGTTCATAGCTGTTTACAGAATGCTGAATGGCGGACAGGGATGATTCCATCCTTTTCAAGAATATTGTCCTGAAAATTCCATATATGCCGATCTGCCTGGACAATTCGCGGTTATCATCGGCATTTAATTCCAGCTCCCCGCGTTTCCGCCCATAATATGCATGGCGATAAATGTTATAACGATAGCAGGGAAAGCCCAATGCCAGAAGGCCGGAGTACAATATCTCTATTGATGATTCCAACGGTTTTTCCCTGAGCTGATAATGCCCAAGGATATCCAGAGGATGGGCAAGGTATTCCAGCTCAACTAAACTGTTGATCGAATACTTGTAAATTTCCGTCAGGAGCCCAAATTTGGCGGAAATGTTTAGAAGCTGTGACCTGAATTGATTCGGAACTTCGTATTCCAAGTTATCGGGATAAGCCTTGGGAAATTTTCTGAGACTGCCGTTTATCTCAATACCGTCAGGATATTCCTTTTCTATGCCCTGCCTTGAGCGCCTGACAATAAACCTGTTCAGCAAAGGCGTAAGCTGCTCTTTTATCTGCTTGTAATCAACAAAACCTTCTTCACGTATCTGCCTGCTCATGTCCGTCTGCAATAATTCCAGGCGTTCCTTAAGGGTAAAATATTTCTGCCTTGATCTGTCATAGAATCTTCCAAGCTTGGAAATGTTACCTCCAGAACCAAGCATGATTTGGTTGGTCAAGTCGGAAAGCTGATTATTAATAGGAGTTGCAGTAACCATAAGCGTTCTTGCGTTTTCATTCTGCTGCTTCCATTTTATGAATACGTCAAAACGTTGTCCGCCTGAAGAACGCAAGTTGTGACTTTCATCAAATACGAATAATCCAACAGGAATAGACTTTAAATGCTCTTTGATATTCTCAATTTTTTCGATGTCCTGCAAACTGTAAATCTCAGGAACATGAACCATCCGGAAAAGATTAAAGGCTTTACGCCACTGGGAAATCAGGCCTGCGGGCGAAACCACAACCACCCGCTGATTCAATACCTGCTTATAATATTCAATGACTTTTATTGCCGTAAATGTCTTGCCAAGCCCTACCGAATCGGAAAGCATTGCAACGCCTTGACGTTCAAGCTTCTTTATAATTGAATTCGCGTTCTGAATCTGGAACTTGACAAGCTTAGGTTTCCCTGAAGCAGGATCGTCGGCGTCAACCTTGAGGTCATTTTCATCAAGAAGTTCCTGTCCGTATATCTTATAAAGCGCATGGACATACATTTCATAGGGGCTGTAACACAGGCTGCCGTGCTTGCTCAAATCTAGAATTTCCTCGGTAAACACATTGGACCATGCCTCGCTTTCCTCCCACAAATGTTCGAACCAGGCACGATGCGAAGGATGCTGGGACAGATTCCTGCGAATATAGTTGACGGTAGCGTTGTTATCTTCCATCTGGTTTAATTCCAGATTGCCAAAGAGCCCCTGTTTAGTGAAATTGGAACTTCCAAGAATACCTATTGCATTTTCTTCCTCGCTCCCAAGGATATAGCATTTTGCGTGGAGAAAATTCTTTCGATAAACCCTTATTTGCAGCTTCGTCCCGCCATCTTTCAAATATTTCAAAAGCATATCAGCTGCTTTCTGAAATTCCGGTTTCAGTTGAAGTTCTTCCAAATCTCTTTTGAGGTATCTTTCGGGAAAGCCGGGATCCTGTCCCGCCGGATTTTTAACCTGATACGCCTTTACGGACGGTTCTTCACCTAAAAGCAGACGAAATCGCGTGCCTTTTCTTTCCAAAAAAGCCTCGAGTTCTTCTTGTAATCCAACAATCCCCGGCAAATCCCAATAACCCGTGGCAATTGATACTTGCGAGAAAGATTCATTTTTCAACAATTCCTTGAGTATCGTACCCAGCTGATAATCGTCAGACGAGTTATCCAGTAGTTTGATGCCGCTCTTCATTTTTATTTCTCAGACAAATTAATTTATAATATTTCAGAAGTTAAATCTTTCCTAAATATATTTCAAGAGCCGTGAAAAAATAAAAAGAGCCGGAACTTGCATTCCGGCTCTTCTGTTAGTCTGATTTAAGTCAAGTTTTATTTCTTCTCTTCACCCTTGTCGTCGAGTTCCTCAAGGGCTGCCTTGCGGCTGAGGCGGATCTTGCCGCGGTCGTCGACGCCGATGACCTTGACAGTCACCATGTCACCTTCCTGGCAGATGTCCGTAACCTTGTTGACCCTGTAGTTCGCCATCTCGGAAATGTGGAGGAGTCCGTCCTGTCCAGGAATAATTTCGACGAACACGCCGAATTCCTTCATTCCGGTGACCCTGCCACGGTATATCTTTCCTACTTCGACTTCAGCGGTGATGTCCTGTACAGCCTTCGTAGCTGCATCAAGAGATTCCTTGTTGGCGGCGAAGATCTTGACAGTACCGTCGTCGTTGATGTCGATCTGGGCGCCTGTCGAT